>NZ_FOXR01000001.1:0-173947 GCF_900115765.1 Caldicoprobacter faecalis
AAATTATCTCTGTAATATTTTTTAAAACCCATAGTTGACATTTTTACTGAATAAAATTATCCTTTTTGAGGTGACATTTTCACAGACTATTGACATTACTATTCTCCAAATTTTTGAGTAAATTTAATAGGTTTTTTGAACTTGCAATGATATATATAATGATATATACTCTTATATATAAGAGGTCTGGCATTCCTACAAAGTGTACAACCTCTATATATGAGACGAACGGGGGTGAGAAGGGTGCACAGTGGGAAAAAGAGGATGTGGATACTGGCGTCCATATTGTTGCTGGCAGTCATCGGGTATTATATATACCTCTATTTTGAGCCAGATCCCCAGCGAATTTCGTACAACGAATTCATAAGGGCGGTGGATCGGGAAAAGGTAGCCAAAGTCTACCTTGATGATAGAGACCTGCTCAAGGGTGAGTTCAAGGACGGTACCGAATTTATAACCGACAATCCACGAAAAGAAGGGTTCAAGGAGGAACTGCTCAAAAAAGGTATCGCCGTGGACGAGATGGCCCGTCAATCTCAAATAAGAGATACAGGGAGTTTCCTCATCACCATGGGCGTGTTTGGAGGCTTTTTGTATTTTCTGTCGACCAAAACGGTGAAGCAGGCGCAGGGGGGTATGGGAAAGATATCATCGATCTCGGTATACCCCGAGGACGACAAGAAGGTTACTTTTGATGATGTGGCTGGAATCGATGAAGCCAGAGAGAGCATGAAGGATGTGATAGATTTTATAAGAAATCCTGAGAAGTATGCGCGGTACGGGGCAAGGTTACCGAGGGGCATCATACTCTATGGCCCACCTGGAACGGGTAAAACTTTGCTTGCAAAGGCTGTAGCCGGTGAAGCCGGGGTACCTTTTTATGCTGTGTCAGGCTCCGATTTTGTACAGGTGTATGTAGGCGTAGGTGCAGGAAGGATCCGCGACCTGTTCAGGAAAGCCAGGGAGAGTGGCAAGTGCGTGATATTCATAGATGAGATTGATGCCCTCGGCAAAAAGAGGGATAGGGGTATCGGTGGAGGAGGCAATGACGAGCGTGATCAGACTCTAAACGCTCTTTTAGCTGAGATGTCGGGCTTTAGGGATAATGAGGGTATCGTAGTAATAGGTGCCACCAATCGCCTGGATGTATTGGATCCAGCCTTGCTTCGACCAGGAAGATTTGACAGGCATATTGAAGTTGGGCTGCCCGATGTAAAAGGCCGGTATGAGATCCTGAAGCTTCACAGCAGGGGTAAGCCTCTTTCAAGCGACGTCGACCTTTATAAAGTGGCGCAGCAAACGGTATATTTCAGCGGAGCAAAGCTGGAGAACTTGATGAATGAGGCAGCTATACTGGCAGCAAAGAGGGACAGCGGGTACATCGAGCAGTCGGATATAGACAAGGCGTTTTACATTGTCATGGCTGGTCTGGAGAAGAAAGATAGAAGTACGATACACAGGTTCGACCGCGAGATTACTGCCTTCCATGAAGCAGGACATGCGCTGGTGACCAAGTTGATAGCCCCAGAACACAGCGTCTCAAGGGTTACCATAATACCCAGCACTAAAGGGATGGGGGGATTCAGCATGAACATACCACCTGATAGGATGTATTACAGGAAGAGGGATATGGAAAACAGCATAAAAATAGCCTTGGCAGGGCGAGCCGCTGAAGAGATAGTATTTGGCCAGGATAACGTCACTACCGGCGCTTCAAATGACTTAGAAAGGGCTACAGAGGTGCTGCTCGATATGGTAAGGCGCTTTGGCATGGGCAAAAGCTCAGGGCTTCTCAACTACGACGTTCTCTACAGCAACGGCATACGGCAGGGTTCAGACGAGGTGCTCAGGCAATGCAGAGAGACCATGGACCTTTTCTATGAAGAAGTAAAAGGTTTGCTCATAAGGCATAGGTATACCCTGGAGGCTATAGCGAAAGCCCTTCTGGAGAAGGAAACCCTTGATGAACACGAACTGGACCAGGTCATAAAGGAGTGTAACAAAGGTCGAGAGACGGCATAAAGTTAGAAACCATTTGACAGCCTCCTTCATATATTATATAGCAAAAAAGAATATATTTTTATAAATATGGGGGAGGCGGTACCTTGAACTACAACGATCGCTTGTGGATACCTGACTGCAGATACCCGATAGAATACCACCACAGGTACGGGTATATGGTTCCTTGGATGGAGCCCGAAGTTTATGACGGCATGGTCTATCCCGTCATGTATCCTGAGATATACTATAAAATATATCCTTATGTGTGCAGGATATGTGACGAGATGGATGACCCGTATGTTCTCTATCCCAGCCAGACCCAGGTAGAGGACATGATAAACAGGTGTTATGATCTATGCGTAAAAGAGATGCCAGAACTGGAGGAGTATGCGGGGGTTAAAATGCAGGAGAAATTGGATGCCGAAAACCTGCAGTTTGAGCGTCGACGGATGCCCATATTGAGGGATTTGATCGCCATCATACTCCTGTCTGAACTCTTCCGCAGGCGGAGAAGGTTTTTCCCTAGGAGATCTGGTTGGCACGATGGCTACGGTTATTATTAAATTTTAAACGCTTAAAGCGGCAGGAATTCCTGCTGCTTTTTTTGTTTTATATACGAATGTTTAAATATAGCTTAAATGGATATAATATGAAAAACGTCATTATGAAGAAAGGGTGATTGGGTGAACAACAGGGTATTGAAGGTGTTTCCCAGGGAAGAAGGCAAAAGCGCCAAGCAGTTGAGGCGGCAGGGATTTATACCTGCTATCTACTATGGCGGCAATCAGATGCCGCAGCAGCTTGTAGCCAGCAAGAAAGAATTGAACTCTTTGATACGGCAGCTTGGCGAATCTGCTCTTTTTGAGATAGCGATGGAAGAGGACGTAAAAACAGTAATATTAAAAGAAGTTCAAAGAGATCCAGTGACCCGGGAGGTCATTCATATAGACCTGCAGGATTTGCCGTCCAATGAAAAGGTGAACATGAGCATACCCATAAGGTTTATGGGTGCTGAAGAACTGGAAAGCAAGGGAAGGGTTTTGCAGCGTCAGGCTGAAATCATCAATGTGGAAGGCTATGCGCACTTGCTGCCGTCTCACATCGATGTATATGTTGGCGATATGGCGCCGGGGGAGGTCATAAAGGTATGCGATTTGAAAGTGGATGGCGATGTAGAGATAGTGGACCCGCTGGACAAAATCGTTGCAGTCGTGCTAATGCCCGAATAAACGTTGAAGTTATTGAATTTTATGTCTTTTTGTTGTAAACTGGTAAAGGGAAAATACATAAGGGAGAGGGTTTGGAGGAAGCTATGAAGTACGTATACGCTATTCTAACCGTTGTTGAAAACAATCCCATAATGCAAACCTATGTAAGCGACAAGCCTATGACTGGCAGGCAGCTGTTGGATGAGGTTATACTCACCGAAGAAGAGAAGAAAAAATACAAGGACTGGACCGATGCAAGAAAGATAATCGAGGATATGAACAAGACGCAGTCAATCAGGGTGGAAATACAGGAGGTAGAGGTCCCGTAACGCAAAAATCCCTTCGACAAATATCGAAGGGATTTTTGTATGTTTTTAATATAACATACAAAAATAGCCAATATTCGTTGAAGGAGAATTGAAGCGAATGAAGAATATATAAGTGTACTTATGCCTGTAAGCTGGAGGAGGGATTTTCTTGCAGATCTCGAGTCATAAAAGCAAACACACGCTTATAGTCAAATTAGAGGGAGAACTGGACCATCATACTGCCGATACGGTGCGCGAACGGTTGGATAGCATACTGGAGGACCCCAGCATAAAGCATATGGTATTTGACCTGAGCCAGCTGAAGTTCATGGATAGTTCGGGCGTCGGTGTTTTTATAGGAAGGTACAAGGTGGTTTCGCAGCGAGGCGGTACGGTATCTGTGGTCCATGTCACACCCCAGATTCATAAGGTGTTGGAGGTATCGGGTCTTTATAGGATAATAAAGAAGTACAGCAGTTTCGAGGAAGCGCTGGCTGGTATAGGGGGGTGTGATGAATAGTGGAGGTCATAAACGAAATGCGCCTGGAGTTTCCCAGCAAGTCGCAGAATGAATCCTTTGCCAGGGTTACTGTCGCTGCCTTTGCAGCCCAGCTTGACCCTACGCTGGAGGAGATTGCCGATATAAAGACCGCTGTGTCGGAGGCCGTGACCAATGCCATCATTCATGGCTACGAGAACACTATAGGTATTGTAACCATCATAGCAAAGCTTTATGAGGGAAAGATTGAGATCGAAGTCATAGACAACGGTAAAGGAATAGAGGACATAGAGAAGGCAAGGCAGCCGCTTTATACCTCAAAGCCTGAGTTGGAACGCTCTGGAATGGGATTTACCGTTATGGAAACTTTTATGGATGAAGTAGAGGTGATTTCCGCTCCTGGCCAGGGTACACGGGTCAAACTGGTAAAATACTTGAAGAGTACTGGTGGAGAGCTGAGGAGAGAATGATGGATACGTTTGAAGCCTTTGACCGCGGAAAAGGAAAGGAAACGCTTTTGCAAAATGAAATATTGGACCTGATAGTCAAAGCTCAAGATGGGGATGAGAAGGCAAAAGAGGAGCTGGTAAGAAGGAATATCGCCCTTGTGAAGAGCATTGTAAAGCGGTTTTTGAACAGAGGCTATGAATACGAGGACCTGTTTCAGATAGGGGTCATCGGGCTTATCAAGGCCATAAATAACTATGACCTTAAGTTCAATGTGCAATTTTCCACTTATGCCGTTCCCATGATAATGGGTGAGATTAAGCGCTTCCTGCGGGATGATGGCCCCATAAAGGTGAGCAGGTCGTTAAAAGAGCTGGCAAGCAAGGCACAAACCGTCAAGGAACAGCTTAAGAATAAGCTGGACCGTGAACCCACCATCAATGAGATCGCGGGCGAAATGGGCGTTTCGCCAGAAGAAATAGTCCACGCCCTGGAAGCAAACCGTATCCCTTCGTCCATATACGATATCATATATGAAGATGACGACAATCCTATATTGCTGATCGATAAAATCCATCAGGACACCAGTCAAATGGGGAAGCTGATAGACCGCATTATGCTGAAGGAAATGCTGGCAAAGCTGGACAGAAGAGAAAGGGCTATCATCATAATGCGGTATTTTCAGGATAGAACCCAGAGCGATATTGCCAACGAATTGGGCATATCCCAGGTGCAGGTTTCAAGGATTGAAAAAAAGGTGCTTTTGAAAATGAGGGAGATGCTGTAAAAATGTCCGGTTGACCGGACGTTTATTTTTTTTGGATAAAAAGGCAGGTTGAGCACATAATAAAGATAAAGTGGAATTCAAGATAATTGTTAGGAGGGATGGCGAATGAGAGCCAGGGTTAAGGGAGTGGCTGTGGCTATGGTCTCTCTCCTGCTGCTAGCAGCCGTTGCAGTTTCTATATGGCTGTTGTTCTATAAAGGCATAAAGCAGGATAAAACTTATTCTGGGGCTCGATTCGTCTATGAGGCAGTGGAGAATAGATCACGTGCTTGAGGCCAAAGAATAAAGGAAGAAGCGGCTATGGTACAGGAATATCAAAATAACGCTGCTGTTTTCTTTCAATTTAAACCAAATATCATAAAGAGGGCTGGACGGCCTGTATACCTTACAGATGTGATAGATGTCTTTTGCCCTCAGCAAGTGGAAGAGGCTATAAGGAATATCGTTATATTGCCGGCCCATCAAGACAGAAATCATGTTGTGACTGCTATTGAAGTCATAAGGCTTATCAATGAAAGCACGGGGATCTCCAACATACACGTGATTGGCGAGGGAAAAGCCCTCATAGAATACAAGGAGCAGAAGCCTTCGAATGCCTTAATTGAGTGGCTCAGGCTGGTGGCGACGGCTTTACTGCTGATGATTGGCTCAGGGCTGGCCATAATGTATTTTCATGCCGATGTTAACATGCATCAGGTGCACAGCGTCCTGCATTACATCATTACCGGGGAAAAGAGCGTGCGGCCGCTTCTTATAAGTATCCCGTATTCCATAGGTATAGGTATAGGCATAGCTGTGTTCTTTGACGTTTTTTCTATTGGCAAAAAGAAGAAAAAACCGGGGCCTCTGGAGTTGGAAGTATATACTTACGAAAAGGAGATCTCTTCCTATAAAAAGGACGAGGAGGAGAACGAGGGAGATTGAAGTGGGAATCAATGTTGCTTGAAGTGCTTATTGGTTTGGCCGGTGGATTGGTGGTGGGCGGAGGGTTATCGACGCTTTTTATAGCCCTGGGTATTGCACCCAGGCTTGTCTCTCTAAGCGGTAAAAAGAAGCATATGTTTCTCGTCAAACTGTCAATTTTGGCGGGGGCGTTTTTGTCTTCGCTGGTATATGTGATGGACCTGAGATTTTCTATAGGGAAATTTGCGCTCCCTGTTATAGCCCTATTTATGGGCATATTTGTTGGGATGCTGGCTTCGGCGCTGGCAGAGGTACTGGACGTTCTATATATAGTTGCAAGCTATGCCGGGATAATAAAATTTATATATATTCTGGTTTTTGCCATAATAATAGGCAAAATAGCGGGTTCGCTTATTTACTGGCTGTTACCTGGATTTTACTGAAACAGGTAAAATGGATAAATACAGCATGGATGTTATAAAGTTCGAGGGTGTGAAAGAGATGAAGTATTATCATCAAATAAAGAGATTGGGACCGGAAATGAAAAATATTGAAGAGAAAGAGGAAAGGCACGACCTGATAAGGAAGCTGTCGAACGACAGGGATGCGAAAAACAAAAAGTATAATTCAACGCTGACGGTGGAATAAATTAAATTAGCGGCCTGAAAAAACAGGTGGAAAGGGGGTTTGAAAAAGTGGACGTCAAACAGCAAAAGCTAAACAAGGAGTACCAGATATATGTGCAACGGAAGATGCCCAAGTCAAACCTTTTGAGGGATTGCATATTGGCGTTTTTGGTAGGAGGAATCATATGTACTATAGGCCAGGCTGTAAACAATTTGGGGAAGAGCTATTTCAATTTGAAAACTGAAGAGGCCTCAGCTTTTACTGCAATAGTGATGATCTTTATAGGAGCGCTGCTGACGGGACTGGGAGTCTATGACGATATAGGAAAGTATGGGGGAGCAGGGTCGGTGGTACCCATTACAGGGTTTGCCAACTCAATAGTATCCCCCGCTATGGAATTCAAAAAGGAAGGATACGTGTTTGGAGTTGGATCCAAGCTGTTTTCCATAGCGGGCCCTGTGTTGGTGTATGGCATCAGCGCATCAGTACTAGTTGGATTGATATACTTCTTTTTAAAGTGAGGGAGTTGTATGGCAAAGCATCGATTGGGTGGTCAAACCGTAAAGCTTGAAAATCCTCCTTGTATCCTTTCCAGGGCTACCATAGTAGGGAAAAAAGAGGGACAGGGACCCCTGGGTGAGTATTTCGATGTGGTCCTGGAGGACGATCTATGGGGCGAAAAAACCTGGGAAAAGGCAGAATGCCGCATGTATCAGGAAGCGGCCAAAATGGCAATTACCAGAGCTGGAAAGCAGCCACAGGACATAAATTACTTATTTGGTGGAGATCTGCTCAATCAAATAATAACGGCAAACTTTGCGGCCAGAACTTTAGGAATACCATTTTTCGGGCTGTATGGAGCCTGTTCGACTCTTACTGAGTCCATGTCGTTGGGAGCCATGCTCATCAGCGCGGGATACGCTGACCTTGTGTTGTGCGTGACTTCCAGCCATTTCTGCACCGCTGAAAGGCAGTATCGATTCCCGCTGGAGATGGGAACCCAGCGTCCACCCACTGCACAGTGGACTGTGACAGGGGCGGGTGCCTTTTTGCTGTCCAACGATATGAAACCCCCTTATATCACCCATATAACCACCGGCAAAGTTATAGATTATGGCATAACCGATACCAATAACATGGGGGCCGCGATGGCTCCAGCAGCGGCAGCCACTATAAAAGCGCACTTCGAAGATACCCAACAGGGGCCCGATGCATATGACCTAATCGTAACGGGTGACCTGGGCTGGTTTGGACGGGAGCTGACTATTGACCTTTTAAAGAAAGAGGGCTATGACATAAGCGATCGATTTATCGATTGCGGCTGCGAGATATACAGCAAGGATCAGGATGTGCATGCGGGAGGCAGTGGTTGTGGATGCTCTGCGGTGGTCTTTGGCGCTTATATTCTGAGGAAAATGGAAGAAGGCGTATACAAGCGGATTTTGCTCTTGTCAACAGGTGCTCTTCTCAGCACCACCAGTTGCCAGCAGGGTGAATCCATACCCGGCATTGCACACGCCATAACCATCGATATGGATAGGGGATGAAAGATGGAGTATTTGAAGGCTTTTCTAGTTGGCGGTTTAATATGCGTCATCGGACAGATACTCATCGATAAGACCAGATTGACGCCGGCAAGGATCCTGGTCTGCTTCGTAACGGCAGGCGTCATACTAACGGCTATAGGTGTGTATGAGCCCATCGTGAAATTTGGCGGAGCAGGAGCAACCGTTCCGCTCCCCGGATTTGGCTATGCTCTCGCTAAAGGGGCTATGAAAGGAGTAGACGAGATGGGAGCGCTGGGCGCTTTTGTAGGAGGAGTGAGGGCGGCTGCTGGAGGAATTACTGCGGCAGTGGTATTCGGCTATCTGGCGGCTGTGTTGTTCAATCCGAGGATGAAGAGATAGCAAAGAGGGGCACTTCAATCCTGTGCCCCTTTTTTATTGTTTGGTCCGCGCTTGTTCCTGTTGTTGTCGGTGTTGTGGCTGGGAAAGTTGTTTTGTGGGAAGGGCATTTGCTGGTTTTGGTTTGCGTTTTCCTCTTGAATCTGGTTTTCCTCTTGAATCTGTCTATCTATTGAATCGAAGATCGTCCTCGAAAGCTCGATCAGGTAAGCCATATTCTGTTCTATCGGCTTTGGGTCAAACAGCGGCAGCTGCGTCAGCGGTTTTTCACCTTCTGCCGGAGGTTCAACCGGTGTCTGATTAAGGCTCTTGAGCAATGCTTCAATGGCCTTTTCCAAGGCATTACGCGCCTCATCGTTCAACCTGTCTTTGTACCTTGGATCAGATATTTTGGACCGCACAGAATTTATGAGGTCTTGGGCTCGCTTGTACAGGTCTTCTCTTACTTGCTGAGAATTGTACCATTCCTGTGTATGCAGCGGGCAGAAATATTGCCTGTCTTCGGGATTGTTGTAATCAAGTGCTGAAAAGTCCGTCATATCCCTGAATGCACCAGGCAAATATTTTTGTAGCTGTTCATTGCTCAACTGCCTGAGAGGCGAGTCTTTCGGCAGTACGATGACTGATTTTTTGACCACATGTTCCCTTGGACAGTACGGAGAGGCGAGTTTATTCGAATATTTGCATATCTCAACCTCCTGATGCACATCGCACTTCTCTTTTGGAACTGCCTCTACAGGAAACCACTCGGTTATAAGTTTACGTCCACTTGCATCGTTTTCGCACAGTGTGCCATTGGGCAGCTTGCCCGATACTCCGCAGACCGTGACGCGCACTACCCCTTCCGGTGGTTTATCATAAAATGGTTTGTTTTCCAGATCCTTGTGGATAGGCTCCATCACCGCTTTCCATAGAGGAGCGGCAAATCTGCCTCCCTGGGCATCATCTTTTAAGGGTTTGTAATCGTCGTGTCCGATCCATACGGTCGCGGTATAGTATGGGGTAAATCCGGCAAAATATACTCCCATAAAATTATTTAATGTACCTGTTTTGCCAGCAATGTGCATCGGCTTGGAAAACTTGGCTCTAGTGCCGGTGCCGCTGTTTACTACCGTCTCCATCCAGTCCGTCAGGATAAAAGCGGTGCTCTCCTTAAATACTGCTCTTTTTACCTGTATGTTGTCTTTATTCAGGATCTCATTTCCGTCTCTGTCTAGAACCTTTGTAAATGATACAGGAGTTTGATATATTCCTCTATTGGCTATGGCGGCATATGCTGCTGCCATTTCAACCATGTTTATGCCATCCTGCCCGAGTGCGAGGTCGGTCACTATTTTTTCTTTTACATACAGAGGACTGGTTATACCCAATTCCAGCAGTTTTTCAGCTGAATAATCAGGACCTACGCGTTCCTGCACTATTCTGGCGGCTGCTACGTTTATGGAGTTTTTTATAGCTGTACGCACGTCCACAAGCCCTTTAAATCTGCCGTCGTAATTGCGTGGATAACCCCTGCCATTCCACTCGCCTTCCAATCCTTTTATGGGGACAGGAACGTCCTCCAGTATGATTCCCCCGGGATATCCGGCTTCGATAAAAGGCCCATATACAGACAAAGGTTTTATTGCTGAACCCACAGCCAATGCCTGTGTGACACGGTTGGTCCAGAAACGGCCTTGAGGGGGAGTCCGCCCGCCCACAATGGCACGTATCTCGCCTGTGGTGTGGTCTATGACAATAGCCGCTGCCTGAGGCTGCGGTATCTCGTGTCCTTGGGGATCCGTATAAACTCTATCTTTAGAATTGGCCAGAGGAGGAAGATTTTTGTAGTTATACACCGCTTCCTCGGCAATTTTTTGGATTTCAGGGTCAACTGTGGTGTATATCCTGAGTCCGCCTTCCTGGATCAGTTTCATAGCCTTCTGGCGGCCCTCGTCGCCAGTCCAACCGAAATGTTCCATCAGCCTGTCCCGCACATCCAATATCACATATTCCACAAAATGCGGCATGGGATAGAGGGAGTCGCGATTGGACTTTTCTATAACTTTAAAGCCCTGTTCTTCAGGGGTCTTGTTTGGGTCAAGCTTGGCTTCCTCGTATTGCTCCTTGGTGATAAAGCCGTTTTCGTACATGAGGCGCAGCACTAAATTGGTGCGGTTGTAGGTTATCTCGGGCTTTCTATTGGGGTCATACAGATTTTTCCTGGGGTCATAATAATATGGGTTCCTAAGTATTCCCGCTAGAACGGCGCACTCCCTCAACGTCAAGTCTTTAAGTTCCTTCCCAAAATAATCCTGTGCTGCTGTCTTTACCCCGTAGTTTCCGCTACCGAAATAGCTAGTATTGAGGTAAGCCTCAAGTATCTGTTGCTTGGTGTATTTCTGTTCCAGCTGAATGGCCAGGTAAGCCTCCTGGATCTTGCGTTTGTAGGAGCGTTCTGGCGTCAGCAGGGTGTTCTTTATGAGCTGCTGGGTGATGGTGCTGGCACCCTGTATCGATTCATTGCGGAGGTTGTTTATGATGGCACCTACAAGGCGTTTGAAGTCAATGCCGCGATGCGAGTAGAAGCGCACGTCCTCAACGGCGATGACGGCATCCTGGAGCATCTTTGGGATTTCGTCCAGCGATGCCCACACGCGGTTCTCAAGGCCGTAGTAGGGCGTGATCAGGTTGCCGTATCTGTCGTATATGAATGAGGTTTCGCTTTGGTTTTCAATGCGTTCCAGGTCAAGAGCTGGAGTGGCATCAAGGTATCCTTTTGCTATGCCCAAGAGCGCGCCAAATCCTGCAAAGCCTAAAAGTATAAACAGCACCACAAACATCTTTAAAGTTGTTACAAACACCGACAATATGAAATTGGGCGGATTGGTCCTCTCTTGGAAATATCCTTTTATTTTATGAATGCCCTTTTTTGGCTTCCTGTTTTCCTTATTGATGTTTTCTCTCTTCATGTCAACCTCCAATACAAGGCAATGTATTTATGCGGCCCGGCTTTTTATATATTATAGCATAATTTTTCTTAAAATCCTATTAAAATTCTATGTATGCATTTCTAACGCTTTATTACCGGCCTTTTTATTAGCTGTTGTGATTTTAGCGTATCGAAAAAATCCAACATACACATAGATTTGAGTAACAATTTATTAATACAATTCATAAACTGTAGGGGAGGTGTGTACCTTCATGAGGCGCAGAAGAGGGACATATAAAATTTTCATTATTATGTTTACACTGCTGGCAGCGTTATTGATCACATTTTTAATCATAGATAGAGGGATAAAGCCTACGGTTATAGCTATGTCGGAAGCCCAGGTAAGATATATAGCCATCAAGGCCATGAACAACGCGGTTAAGAAGGTGTTGAACACTGATATAAAGTATACCGACCTCATAAATGTGATGACCGATAGAAACGGCAAGATATCGTTGATACAGGCCAACACCATCAGGATGAATGCCTTGGCTAGCGAAACATCAAGCGTTGCACAAGAGGAGATTCGCTCAATGGGGGCGGAGGGTATATACATACCTCTTGGCTCGATATTCAACAGCAAAATTCTGGCCGGCTTAGGTCCAAGGATCAAAGTCACCATCATACCCATAGGGTCGGTGGCCATAGACTTTGCTACAGAGTTTGAAAATGCGGGAATAAATCAGACGCGCCACAAGATTTATATGGAGATGGAGGCCAACGTCCGCATAGTCGTTCCGCTGGGCAGCGATACGGCCAGCGTAAAGACAAGAATTCCCATTACCGAAACCATTATCGTGGGAGATGTGCCCGATTACTATATAAACGTAGATGGACAAAAGGAAGATATTATGAACTTGGTGCCGGGGCCATAAATAATTGTAACTTCTTATTTTAAAATTTATGCGAACATCTGGTGAGTGTAAAGTTTATGCTTGTTTGAAGGAATTTATGGTTAAAAGTAATTGACATATCATAGAGTTTGTTGTAAAATTAACAATAAAATTTAAATAGAGCAAAGACGATGAAGAGGAGTAGTAGATAGGGAGTTAGCCTATCCAGAGAGGTAGCGGTTGGTGCGAGCTGCCAAGGCGGCCCTATTGAATCCACCTCGGAGTTGGTTGGGAAATAACCAATACCGGCGAAAACCGTTATCTGCAAATGAGGCCCGGATGTTCCCGGGTAAAACAAGGTGGCACCACGTGAAGATATTCCCGTCCTTGGCTTGCAAGGACGGGTTTTTAAATTTTTATAAAGTTTTGAAATGAGGAGGTAATGTCAAGATGAGAAAAGACAAGTTACTCATGACTCCCGGGCCTACCATGATTCCGCATAAGGTCAGAGAGACCATGGCAAGGCAGATTATTCACCACCGTACAAAGGAGTTTGAGCGTTACTTTGTCAAGATGAACGAGGGGCTCAAAAAAGTGTTTCAGACCCAAAATCCCGTGCTCACACTGGTATCGTCTGGGACCGGCGGTATGGAAGCTGCGGTAGCCAATGCATTTTCCCCTGGGGATAAGGTATTGGTAGTCAGCACAGGGGTGTTTGGCGATCGATTTGTCAAGATAACCACCCGCTTCGGGTTGGACGTGAAAGTAATAAATGTTCCATGGGGATGCGGAGCTGATCCGGAAGAGATAAAAAAATTCCTGGACAGCCCAGAAGGCGACGGCGTAAAGGGCGTTTTTGTGACCCACAACGAGACGTCTACCGGTGTGGCAAACGATATCAAGGGCATTGGAGAGGTACTCAAAGGCCGTGATTGCCTGTATATCGTGGATGCCATAAGCTCTTTGGGCGGGATGGAGGTCAAGACCGATGAGTGGGGAATCGACATGGTGATTGCCGGTTCGCAAAAAGCCCTGATGTTACCTCCTGGATTGGCGTTTGTAAGCGTGAGCGAGAAGGCATGGAAGGCCATTGAAAAATCGAAATTGCCCAAATTCTATTTTGACTTCCTGGCCTATAGAAAGTCGTTGAACGACAATACTACCCCTTATACCACTGCAGTGTCGCTGGTCATTGCGGCTAGTGAGGCGCTGGACATGATACTGGAGGAAGGGCTGGAGAACATCTTCGCACGGCATAGGAATCTGGCTGAGGCCTGCCGGGCTGCAGTTAAGGCTTTAGGACTGGAGCTGTTTGCCGATGAGAGGTACGCTTCTGACCTCATCACATCCATCAAGGCTCCCGAAGGTATAGATATAGACCAGGTAAGGAAGATCATGAATCTGCAGTACGACATAATGGTGACGGGTGGACAGCAGCACCTTAAAGGGAAGATCATGCGCATCGGCCACATGGGCTATGTGGATGGGTTTGACCTTTTGAAAACCATTACCGCTTTAGAATTGTCATTGCTCAAGGTAGGCTATAAGCTGGAGCTGGGCACTGGCGTGACGGCTGCCCTTAAGACACTGAAGATGTGAGGAGGTGGTTTCTATGAAGATACTGGTAACCGAAAAGATAGCAAAATGCGGCATTGAGCTTTTGCGAAAGGATTTTGAAGTTGATGAGCGCACAGACCTTACTCCCGAAGCCCTCCTTGAGTGCATAGGGGAGTATGATGCACTTATTGTGAGGAGCGCTACAAAGGTAACCGCCGAGGTCATAGAAAAAGGGGTTAACCTCAAGGTGATCGGCCGTGCCGGTACCGGTGTAGACAATATAGACGTTGAAACGGCCACGCGAAAGGGAATCATAGTTGTAAACACTCCAGAGAGCAACAACATATCCACCGCCGAGCATACCATCGCCTTGATGCTGGCTTTAGCGCGGAACATCCCCCAGGCATACACCGCTTTAAAGAGCGGTAAGTGGATCCGCAGCAAGTTCAAGGGAGTAGAGCTTTATAACAAGACGGTTGTGATACTAGGCCTTGGCAGGATCGGTTCCAACGTGGCGACCCGGCTGAAAGCCCTGGGCATGAACGTTATGGGTTATGACCCCTATATAACCGATGAGAGGTTTGAGAAGTTGGGCGTTAAGCGGTTGAACTCCATCGAGGAAGTCATGAGAGTGGCCGATTTTATAACCATACACCTTCCCAAGACCGACGAGACGGTAGGCATGATCGGCGAGAAAGAGCTGGCTATGGCAAAGCCCAACTTGAGGATCATCAACTGCGCCCGCGGCGGGCTGGTGGACGAAGAGGTCCTGTACAACGCATTGAAGAGCGGCAGGATCGCCGGCGCGGCCATTGACGTGTTTGAGAAGGAACCCAAGGAGGTGCCCGGCGGCGCCGATTTCTCCCACAAGCTATTGGAGCTTGAAAACGTGATATTTACGCCACATCTTGGAGCTTCCACCGAGGAAGCACAGGAAAACGTAGGATTGGAGATCGCAAAGCAGGTATCCGAAGCGCTAAAAGGCAACATCGTCAATGCCGTAAACCTGCACGGGCTCCACGTTCGCAATATACACGCCCTGTCGCCTTTCCTGAAGCTGGCTGAAATCATGGGCAGGCTGTACTACCGTGCAGAGAAACTCCCGGTACAAAAGGTCGAAATCATATACAGCGGTGATATAGCAAAGCAGGAGACCAAGATAATAACGCTTTCCTACCTTTCGGGGTTGCTGGAGCCCGTTATAGAGGAGCGAATCAACTTTGTCAACGTGGAAATGCTGATAAAGGACAGAGGCATCGAGGTGATCGAGAGCATCAGGAGCGAGGTAGACCATTACACCAATTTGATAACAGTAAAGGTTACCAACAGCAAGAAGCAGGTTACCTTTGCCGGTACCGTATTTGGAAAGGATGAGATAAGGATAGTCAATTTCGGTGGATACGAGGTGGATTTCGAACCCACTCCGTATATGCTGGTTATACAGAATTACGACAGGCCGGGGGTTATAGGCAAGATAGGCACCATACTTGGCAATGAGAACGTCAACATCGAGACCATGAGGGTCAGCCAGAACCGCAAAGAAGGCAGGGCTTTAATGGTGCTCAACGTGGACCAGGAAGTCAGCCCTCAAGCTTTGAAGCAAATTGAGATGCTGGATAACGTTTTGAGGGTAAGCTTCATAAAGTTATAATTTAATGATTGCATAAATGCCGGCTCAATGCCGGCTTATTTTTTTACCAAAAATTATAATTATCGCCCGTGTCATCTTTTTTTAAACATTGAGGGATAATAAGAATGCATAGCAAATGAAAAATGGGGTTGATGCCAATGGGGATGCTTGGAAAATGCTGCGCGGAATGAAAAGAGGGTCGCTTTTGGGCTTACCCGTCATATCTGCAAGGACGGGTAAAAAGATGGGGGTGGTGGCAGATATAATATTTAAACCCGGGCATCAAAAGATAAAAGGGTTAGTGATATCAAGTGAGGGGTTGGTTGAAAGGAAAAAGCATGTTCCTCTTGAATGGGTGCGAACCATAGGCAGGCACGCTGTTATCGTAGATGAGCCCCTGCAAAACGATAGCTGGACCCAAGGTTTGTCAATGGGGGGAAACGAAGAGTATGGCAAGAGGATTCTAGGCCGTCAGCTTTTAAGGGGTGACGGGCAGGAATTAGGGCTTATCAGCGATATAATACTCGACCCAAACGATGGCAGCATAGAAGGGTTTGAAATATCCAGGGGCGTTATCGACGACCTCTTGGAAGGGCGGTATATCCTGCCGTATGACGCATCCAACAGCATAAGCGAAGATGCGGTGATTGTATCAATGGAACAGACTCAACAGATAAAGGCATACAACAGAGGAATTAAGACTTTGCTTGACCTCAAATAAATCACGAGAAAGGAGTGGGATACTGGTGAACAAGTATTTAAGGGGTTTTATAGCCGGAAGCATGGTGGGCATTGCAGCAAGCATGCTTTTCATGCCGGGTAAAGACAACGAGATGAGGCGAAAATTTTGGAATGGCAAGAATATTATGGACAATGCTTCTCAGATAATGGCGAACATGTTGTCTGAAATGAAGGAAAAGAGATAATCAATAGGCCCGGAAACGGGCCTATTTTAAATATTTAAAAAACAGGGTGGAGGCTGACAGGTGAAGGCGTACAAGAGGTATATCGTATTTGGACTTGTATTTTTACTTTTTTTCATTTTATTGCTTATCGTCATCTCACATTGGGGAAAATTATCTAGCGTATTTCGCGTCGTCTTCTTTGCAATCATAATCTCCTATATTCTGGTGCCGATAAGCGAATGGCTGGAAAGGTTTATGCCCAGGAATGTTGCGATAATAGTGTTATTTGGGGGATTGTTCCTATTGCTGGTCGCTATTGGATTTCTGGTTGTGCCACCCTTTATAAGGCAGGTGGTTTCCCTGAGCCAGTATATCCCAGAATATGCCTACCAGTTGAAGCAGTTGGCCGCCGGGTTTCAATCGCGGCTAAAAAGCATGGGACTACCCTATGGTGTACAACAGACCATGGAAGAAACCATAGAGAGCATACAGAGGCGCCTGATTGAAATTACGCGGAATACTCTCGAAAGGTTTATGGACGGTGCATCCGGCATACCTGAACTGTTCATGATTCCGGTGTTGAGCTTTTATTTTTTAAAGGACAGGAAATACTTCAAAAGGCTCATGGTCAGCATCATCCCCATTCGATACAGAAAAGGCATAATGTGCACCTTCTCTGAAGTCCATTACATACTCAACCGCTTTATAAGAAGCCAGATTATCATATCGCTTGTAATTGGGGTGTTTACCACACTGGGATTCCTTGTTGTCGGAATTCCTTATGCCCTGATTCTGGGAATTGTGGCTGGCATATTTGAGATAATCCCTTATTTTGGACCATGGCTGGGGGCAGTGCCGGCTGTGGTGATTACCGCGCTGAATGCCCCATCGAAAATCGTTTGGGCCATAGTGGTCATGGTAGCGGTTCAGCAGCTGGAAGGCAGCTTTATCACTCCCAAAATCATGGGCGATCACGTGGGGCTCCATCCCGTCTATATAATACTATCCTTATGGATTGGCGGAATGTTCTTCGGAATAACGGGCATGCTTTTGGCCGTGCCGGTGGTGCTTATAATACGGGTTATAGTGAAAAACATATATTTGAGCATAGTGACAGTATCACACTAGGGCTTAAAAAGTCGAATGAACAACGAATTTGAAAGCAGGATTTGATATAATTGACAAAACATCTGGGGTTCTATATAATCATGAGTAAATAGCAGGATTAGGACGGAATTAGCCGAATTTTCAAGCTTTTTAGTAGGATAGAGGACCTGAAGCTGCGTCCCGCTCCTGCCGTAGGGGGGAGACGCTTATTTAATTGTCTTACGAGGAGGAATACATAAATGGAGAAACTGGGCCTTAACGAGATAAGGACAAGATTTTTAGAGTTTTTCAGGGGAAAGGATCACCTGATACTGCCGAGCTTTCCGCTGATTCCACAGAAGGACAAGAGCCTTTTGCTGATAAATGCCGGCATGGCTCCGCTTAAACCCTACTTTACTGGGCAGGAGACGCCTCCCAAAAAGAGGATTGCCACGTGCCAGAAGTGCATACGCACCCCCGACATCGAAAGGGTGGGCAAGACCGCCAGACATGGCACATTCTTCGAGATGCTGGGCAACTTCTCGTTTGGCGATTATTTCAAAAGAGAGGCTATCGAGTGGGCATGGGAATTTGTCACTCAGGACTTGAAGCTGCCTGAAGATCGACTGTGGGTCAGCATATATGAGCAGGATGATGAGGCATTTGAAATCTGGCACAGGGGCGTTGGGCTTCCCGAGCATAAAATCGTGAGGATGGGAAAGGAAGACAACTTTTGGGAGATAGGTACAGGGCCCTGTGGTCCGTGTTCGGAGATATACTTCGATAGAGGGCCGGACAAAGGGTGCGGCAGACCCGATTGCAGCCCTGGTTGTGATTGCGACCGGTTTGTGGAGTTCTGGAATCTGGTATTTACCCAATTCAACAAAGATGAAGAAGGGAATTATCATCCCCTTCCGCATCCCAATATAGACACCGGTATGGGCCTTGAAAGGATTGCTGCCATAATGCAGGGGGTGGACTCCCTTTTTGAAGTCGATACCATAAAGGATATACTCGAACATGTGAGCCAAATCGCGGGGGTTGAATACGGGGAGTCATACAAAACCGATGTGTCTTTGCGGGTGATCACCGATCACATACGAAGCACCACGTTCATGGTAGGCGATGGAATACTGCCTTCCAACGAAGGGCGCGGGTACGTGCTTCGCAGGATTTTGAGGAGAGCGGCGCGCCACGGCAGGCTGCTGGGAATAGAGGAGCCTTTCTTGAGCCAGCTGGCCAAAACGGTCATAAAGCAATCCTGCCAGGCCTATCCAGAGCTCAAGCAGAGAGAGGATTATATTTTAAGGATAATACAGATAGAGGAGGAGCGCTTCAGGGAGACCATCGACCAGGGATTGGCCTATTTGAAAGAGTATATAGATGATTTGAAGCAGCGGGGTCAGAAGGTACTGGACGGTTTGAAGGCCTTTAAGCTGTATGACACTTACGGTTTTCCCCTTGACCTGACCAGGGAGATCTTGCAGGAAGAAGGCCTAGAGGTTGACGAGCAGGGCTTTCAGCAGGAGATGGAGGTTCAGCGGGAACGGGCCAGGGCAGCTCATCGCGTAACCGACTATATGGGCATGGACAGCAATATATATAAGTTGATTGATGCGGATGCCTCAACCAATTTTGTGGGGTATCACGCTCTTGAAAGCCAGAGCCGCGTGTTGGCCATCATCAAAGACGAGGCCAGGGTTGAAAGCGCTGCCCAAGGCCATGAGGTAGCGGTGGTATTGGATCAAACTCCTTTTTATGCCGAAGGCGGCGGACAGGTGGCCGACCAAGGAGTGCTCTTGTGGGACAATGGAAGGATGGAGATACGCGACGTAAAGAAGCTGTTTGGCAACAAGGTGGTACATTACGGTAAGGTGCTCTTTGGAACCTTAAAGCAGGGTGACGTTGTACAGGCTGTAGTGGATAAGGAGGCGAGATTGGCGGCCGCCCGTAACCATACGGCTACCCATTTGCTGCACAGCGCGCTCAGGGAGGTTTTGGGACCGCACGTGGAGCAGGCAGGTTCTCTGGTGACCCCTCAGAGATTGCGCTTTGACTTTTCGCATTTTTCGGCCCTATCTAGCGAAGAGATACTCAGGGTAGAGAGGCTGGTCAACCAGAAAATCATGGAGGTCATCCCCGTTGAGGTGATTGAGACCACATTTGACAAGGCCAAGGAGATGGGAGCCATAGCGCTGTTTGGAGAGAAGTACGGGGATATAGTGCGCGTTGTCAGAATAGGGGATTTCAGCATTGAGCTGTGCGGAGGAACGCATCTTACCAATACCGGTCAGGCAGGGATGTTCAAGATACTCAGCGAATCGGGGGTTGCGGCCGGCGTAAGGAGAATTGAAGCCATAACTGGCTTTGAGGTGTATAACCATATTTTGAACCAGGAGAGGCTTATAGGCGATATTTGCAGAGAGCTTAAGACCAATCCCTCTGACCTTGAAGGTAGAATACAAGGGTTGGTTGCCCAGATTAAGGAGCAGGAGAGGGAGATTGTGCAGCTGCGCGCCAAACTGGCCTCAGGCCTTGTGGACTCGCTGGTTGAGTCGGGCAGGGATGTAGGCGGCATAAAATGTATCGTTGCCAGCGTAGAAGGTCAGGATATGGAAGGTTTGCGGGATATGGTCGACGCCGTCAAAGATAGAGTAAAGCTGGGCGTTGTGGTGCTAGCCACCGTAAAGGATGGCAAGGTGCACTTTGCTGCCGGGGCCACCAAGGATGCTGTGGCCAGGGGAGTCCATGTGGGAAATTTGCTGCGTGAAGTGGCTAAAATAGCAGGCGGCGGCGGTGGCGGGCGCCCGGATATGGCCCAGGCTGGGGGCAAGGATGCCGGCAAGGTGCAGGAAGCTTTAGATCAGGTATGCGTTTTGCTGGCAAAGCAGCTGGGTATAAATTAAATAAAAGATGGCCATTTTATGTTTGAAAAAATATACAAAATAGAGTATGATAGACTTTGAAGAATTCCTCTTAAAAGGCAGGTATATATTGTATGAATGGCGATCCTCAGGAAACCATGATGTTTAAGCTCAAGAAAGAGGTGTCCGACACCCCTAGGGATATCCTCCTCGGCGTTTATCAAGCGCTGGAGGAAAAGGGCTATAACCCCATAAATCAATTGGTGGGATATTTTATATCGGGTGACCCCACCTATATAACCAGCCACAGAAATGCTCGCTCCATCATAAGGAAGCTCGAGAGGGACGAGCTGCTTGAGGAGCTGCTCCGATTCTATATAGAACATAACCGCAATAGATAAATGGGGAGCGTTCATGCAGTACAACAGGCTGGGCAATACGCCGATTGTGGTGTCCAAGCTGTGCTTTGGAAGCCTGACCATAGGTCCCTTGCAGAGGAACCTTCCTTTGGATGAAGGAGCAGCTGTCATACGCAAGGCTGTGGAGCTGGGGGTCAATTTCATCGATACGGCGGACCTGTACGGCACATATCCTTATATACGCGAGGTTTTAAAGTCGCACAGGGACCTTGTAATAGCATCCAAATCGTATGCCTATGATTCTCGGACCGCCCGTGAGACTTTGGAGAGGGCTTTGAGGGGGATAGGGCGTGATTATATAGACATATTTCTGCTCCATGAACAGGAAGGCCCTCTTACCCTAAAGGGTCACAGGGAGGCGTTGGAATATTTTATCGCTAAAAAGCAGCAAGGGGTCATACGGGCGGTGGGGATATCCACCCATTACGTGGCGGCAGTCAAAGCAGCAGCTGTCATGGAGGAGATCGATGTGATACACCCCATACTCAACTACCGCGGGGTGGGCATAGTGGATGGCACTCTTGAAGACATGACGGCTGCAATAGAGCTGGCATACAAAAATGGCAAAGGCATATACGCCATGAAGCCTTTGGGAGGAGGACACCTGATTTCTGAGTTTAAGCGGGCTTTGAGGTATGTCCTGGATTTCCCATACGTCCATTCCATTGCCATAGGGATGCAGAGGTTGGAAGAGGTATACGCCAACGTCAGCTTTTTTAATAGCGGAGAGATACCGTATAATCTGGAAATGGTTTTGAAATCCTATAAGAGGAAGCTGTTTGTACAGGACTGGTGCGCTGGATGCGGCAGGTGTGTGGCTCGCTGTCCGCAGGGCGCTTTGACCATTGGAGAAGAAGGGAAAGCGCAGGTTAACCACAGCAGATGCGTGCTTTGCGGCTACTGCGGAAGCGTTTGCCCGGAGCTGGCAATAAAGGTAATATAAAATGCGGGAAAGGGATTGGCCTGTGAGAATACTGGCATTGGATGTGGGTGACAAGCGCATAGGAGTGGCTGTCAGCGATGCGATGGGGTGGACCGCGCAAGGGCTTCAGACCCTTGAAAAATCCAGCAAGGACAAGCTGTTTTCAAGCCTGCGCAGCATATTGGAGCAATACAACCCTGAGAAGGTAGTGATTGGCCTGCCTGTAAACATGAACGGTACGTTGGGCCCCCAGGCTGAAAAGGTGAAACAATTTGCCCAGGAGCTCAAAGATATATACTCAGGGGAAATCGTCTACTGGGACGAAAGGCTTACGACGGTCTCAGCTCACCGGTTGATGATCGATGGAGGGGTTCGACGTACCAGGAGGAAGCAAAAGGCTGACAAGGTAGCAGCCGTGCTCATTCTTCAAAGCTATCTGGATTTTTTAAATAACAAAAAGAAAGAAGGTTGATTTTATGGAAATGGAATCCAACGTAATTGAGCTCATCGATGAGAACAACGAGGTTGTGCAGTTTGAACACCTGCTTACCCTGGATTTCGGTGACAGGGAGTACATGGTGTTGCTGCCTATGGAAGAGGAGGATAAGCCCGATTCCGACGAGGACGGAGTTGTCATTCTGAGGGTAGAACAGGATGATGATGGGAATGACGTATATGTGTCCATCGAGGATGAAGAAGAGCTAGAGGAGGTATTTCAAGCATTCCTTGAGGTTATCGGTCAAGAAGGAGTATTTGATGACGACGAGGAAGGGTTTCTTGAGGATAAAGAAGAAGAGGAATAGAAGCTGAGCAGAGCAAAAACTTATTGCATAAAAAAAGCGCATTTTATAAATGCGCTTTTTTTATTGAAAAATTTTTGTTTTCGACAAGGATTTTGTGATTTTTTATCGAATATAGTTGATAAATAATTATTGGATAATTGTGGTTAGGCAGGTGGTGAGATTTGTTAAATAAGCTTTTTTCGCATACGGGCATTTTAGAGAAGGCTCTGGATGCTGCATGGTTGCGAAATGAAGTGATAGCTCATAATATCGCCAACGCTGATACCCCCGGCTATAAAAAATACAGGGTTGAATTCGAGGAGGAGCTGAAATCCGCCATTGAGGCCAGCACATTAAAGGGCAAAAGGACCAGGGCCAAGCACCTTGAGATAGGTGCAAGTTCTATTGACGAAGTGAGGCCGCGAGTTGTGCGCACCGGTGGCACACAGATGAGGGAAGACGGCAACAACGTCGATATGGATGAGGAGATGACCAGCTTGGCTAAGAATGTCATCATGTACAATGCGCTGGTGCAAAAGATATCTGGCGAGTTTCGCAAGTTAAAGACAGTCATAAACGAGGGAAGGAGGTAGAGGATGTTTAGGGCATTTGACATAAGCGCTTCAGCCCTTACGCTACAGAAGCTGCGCATGGATGTGATCGCTCAGAACATCGCAAACGCTCAGACCACAAGGACCGAAACCGGTGAGCCCTACCGCCGAAAAGTGGTGGTGGTAAGAGAGGAGCAGTATGTCAAGCCGTTTGAGCAGTATCTGCAGGAAAGCATAAGAGGTTTTTCAGGTGGTGGGGTTAAAGCCGTCAGGATTCAGGGTGACCCTACACCTTTCAAGAGGGTTTATGACCCGGGCCATCCCGATGCCGATGAAGATGGGTATGTGCTGATGCCAAATGTAGAGATACTCAGAGAGATGGTGGATATGATTTCGGCCACGCGTTCCTACGAGGCCAACGTCACTGCGTTTAATGCCTCCAAGAATATGGCCATGAAAGCACTGGAGATCGGCAGATAGGGAGGGTGATTGTTTATGCAGATTGGTTCCATCGCACCTTCTAAACATATTTCCGGGATATCCAGCGGTATAAGGAAGCAGGAGCAGGGGTTGTCTTTTGGCGATGTGCTGAAGCAGGCCATTTCGGATTTACAGCAGCTGCAGAGGACCAGTGCATACAACAATTATCTTCTGGCCACCGGTCAAGTAGAAAACCTCCACAAGGTCATGATAGACGCTGAAAAAGCCGATATCGCACTGCAGTTTACTCTTCAAATCAGGAATAAGTTGCTGGAAGCATATCAGGAAATCATGCGCATGCAAATATGATTTCATTCTCAATCTGTAAAGCACCACAGGCGACAAAGTTCGATGGTACAGATGAAAAAATAGGTCGAAAGACCGATTTATTTGCCTGGTAATTTTATGTAATATGGAGATAAATGTTGTCAAATGATGACGAATTTCAAAGCAGCTGATCAGCAGGGAGCAGTCACATGTTACCTGCTGAAATTATAATAGGCACTAGGAAAGCGGGGATCAAATGGCGTTGGCACTGGACACCATTAAGCAACAATTGAATCAGTACTGGGAAAGGTTGAGCAGCGCTCAAAAGAAGGCTTTTATTATCATTACATCTGTGGTGCTGTTAATCATCGTCATTGCCGCTTTGCTTTTGTCTAGGCAGGAGTACGTGGTGCTTTATAGCGGTTTGGACAGTCAAGAAACGGCGGAGATATACTCCAAGTTAAAGGAGCTCAACGTTGAACCTAAGGTTGAGGGCACATCCACCATATTGGTTCCCAAGGATAAGGAAGTAGAGGTGAGGATGCAGCTTACAAGCGAAGGATATCCCAGGACGGGGTTCAATTATGACCTATTTCTCCAAAACAGCAATTTTGGTCAAACAGATGAAGAAAAAAGGGCATTGCTCATTATGCAGCTGCAGGAGCGTTTAAGCCAGGCCATCAAGTTTTTGGATGGGGTGGAGGATGCCGTTGTGACCATTGCAATGCCCGAGAACGATGTTTTTGTGCTGAAGAGCCAGCAGGTGCCTGTGACGGCCTCGGTAATCATTAAGACCAAGCCAGGCTATACCATCACCCCTTCTCAGGCCAACAACATAGTTCGCCTGGTGGCAAAGAGCGTGCCCGGCCTAAAAGAGGAGAACGTTACCGTTGTAGATACAAATATGAACGTTTTGACGGGAAATCAGGCAGAAGGGGAAGAGATGGTGGGTACTCAGTTTGAGCTGGAACACCGACTGGAGGATCGCATACGGGATCAAATCATCAACCTGCTGGAGCCGGTGTTTGGCTACAAGAAGGTTGTCGCTACCGTGAACGTTAAGCTGAATTTTGATAAGAAGACTACCGAGTCGGTAAGGTTTGAACCGGTGGTTGACGAGGATGGGATAATCGCGAGCCGCGAGGTTTTGAGGGAAAAGGTAAGAAATGCGGTCCCTGAAGGTGTTGTGGGTGAGACGTCCAACACCACTCAGTATCCGGAACTTGAAGGCGCTGAAAACGGTTCGTACGACAAGACACATGAGATAGTCAATTATGAAGTGAATGAAATAAAGGAAATCCTAGAAGAGCAGCAGGGAAAGGTGGAGGACCTCTCCATCTCAGTTATCATAGACAATGAATCCTTGGATCCGCAAATCCTTGGACAGGTCAAGGAACTGGTGGCAGCAGCTGTGGGAACGGATGTATCAAGGGTGGTGGTGCAAAACATGAAGTTTGATACTTCGTTGCAGGAACAGCTGCTTGAAGGCTTTGAGCGGCGACAAGCTGAAAGGATGGGCTGGCAGTACTGGGCCGTTCCCGTGGCAGTAGGTGTGGGGATCGCTATAGCTGCTGTGCTTCTGATGCGCATGCGTTCACGCCGCGTACAGCTGGAAGCTGCCACCGCTGAAGAGATTTTGACTCAAGAGGCACAGCAACCAGCACCGCAGGAGCTGGAAATACAGCAACCCACTGTAGAAGAGCTGGAAATAACGGATAAGCACAACGAGATTAAAAAGCAGATTGAAAAGCTTGTATCGCAGCAACCTGAGGCTGTGGCGCAGCTGTTACGCAACTGGCTCAGCGAGGAGTAGGGGGAATTTGTATGCCAACAGGTAAAGGAATATTGACAGGCCGTAAAAAGGCTGCAATTTTGCTTATTGCCTTGGGTAAAGAAAAAGCCTCCGAAATATACAAACACCTAAACGAGGATGAAATTGAACAGCTGACGCTGGAGATAGCCAATCTATCCAAGGTGGACGCCGAGGTCAAGAACCAGGTGATGGAGGAGTTTTATCAGCTGTGCCTGGCCCAGAATTATATATCTGAGGGTGGTATCGAGTATGCCAGGGAGATTTTGGAGCGCGCCATGGGCAGCCAGAAGGCCTTGGAGATAATAAACAAGCTCACCTCGTCTTTGCAGGTCAGGCCTTTTGATTTCATACGGAAGGCTGAGCCTGCCCAGATCTTGAATTTTATACAGAACGAACATCCCCAGACCATAGCACTGGTTTTGGCCTACCTGCGCCCACAGCAAGCGGCCGCCATAATCTCTGCGCTGCCGCAGGAAAAGCAGGTGGAAGTGGCCACCAGGATAGCTCTCATGGACCGCACTTCTCCCGACGTCATAAAAGAGGTAGAGAGGGTGCTAGAGAAGAAGCTGTCCTCAATGGTGACGGCCGATTTTACAAATGCCGGTGGTATACAGGCTCTAGTGGATATACTGCTGTCGGTTGACCGAGGTACCGAAAAGTACATAATGGAAAATCTGGAGCTCAAGGATAGGGAACTGGCTGAAGAGATAAGAAAAAGGATGTTTGTATTTGAGGATATCGTCACGCTTGATAATCGTTCCATACAGAGGTTCCTCCGTGAGGTCGATAACAGCGACCTGGCGCTGGCACTCAAGGGAGCCAGCGAAGAGGTCAAGAAGGTCATATTCGCCAATATGTCCAAGCGTCTGCAGGAGATGATAAAGGAAGACATGGAGTATATGGGGCCGGTAAGGCTCAGGGATGTGGAAAACGCCCAGCAAAAGATTGTAAACATCATCAGGCAGCTTGAAGAGGCCGGTGAGATAGTAATATCACGGGGAGGCGGTGATGAGATAATTGTCTAACGTGTTGAAATCCCACAGCATCTGCCTGAATCCCGAAAGCCGGTTTACGTTGCAAAAGAAGATGCAGTTTGCGGTTCGCAGGGATACTCCTGAAACTGGTACACAGGCGGTAAAACCTGTTGAACATCTCATTGAAGTGGTAAAGAGAGACGCTGAAGCCATTCGAAGCAAGGTCCAGGAAGAAGCAAAGGCAATAATGGCAGAAGCGGCCAGGGAGGCTCAAAAGATAAAGGAGGAGGCTAAAGAGGCAGGATTCCAAGCAGGATTCCAGGCAGGCTTTCAAAAAGGGCTGGAGGACGCAAAGGAACAGTTTTTATCCGAAATCGAGCAGGCACAGCGCATAAAAGAGGAAATTATAAAGGAAAGGGAAGCCCTGTATGACCAGTTTGAAAAGGACCTAGTAAGTCTAGCCCTGGACATTGCCAAACGGGTCATATACGACCGTTTGGCGACAGATGATGAGGCTTTGGCCCATGTGGTTGAATCAACGCTTAAGAAACTTCAGGGCAAGGCAAAGGTGCAACTTAAGATAAGTAAGCATGACTACGGCAGGATATCCAGCCTCAAGGAGCGTTTTATGTCCAAGCTGCATCATATAGAAGATATGGATATCATCCAGGATGACTTTTTAAGCCCTGGAAGCTGCGTGGTGGATACGGGAAGTGGCATTATCGATGGCAGCGTGGATACCCGTTTAAAAGAAATTGAAAGGACTTTGGTGGGACGCTGATATGCACGGCTGCATTTCACTAGAAAAATACAGGGAAATCGTAAACGGGATTGAGGTGATCAAGTGCACAGGTCAGGTGGTTCAGGTCATTGGGCTGACTATAGAAGCCGAGGCGCCCGTTGGAGAAGTGGGGGAAATATGCCATATATACAACACCAGGGAAGCCGCATACATTCCTGCTGAGATAGTAGGTTTTCGCAAGGACAGGATACTGCTCATGCCCTATGGCG
Source organism: Caldicoprobacter faecalis (assembly GCF_900115765.1). Taxonomy (NCBI): domain Bacteria; kingdom Bacillati; phylum Bacillota; class Clostridia; order Caldicoprobacterales; family Caldicoprobacteraceae; genus Caldicoprobacter; species Caldicoprobacter faecalis. The sequence continues at coordinate 27,750 of NZ_FOXR01000001.1, forward strand.
AGTTGAACGGCATAGGGCCAGGTAGCAAAGTGGTATTTACCAATAAGCCATTTATGGTTGCTGTGGGTAGCCAGCTGATCGGACGGATATTGGACGGGCTGGGCAACCCTATGGATGATAAGGGTCCTGTGGAGCTAGAAAAGTGGGTCAGCATTCAGAATGTCCCTCCGCATCCTCTAAATCGGCAGAGGATCTCAACCCCGCTGGTGCTAGGGGTAAGAGCCATAGACGGATTGCTGACATGTGGACGAGGACAAAGGCTGGGGATATTTGCGGGAAGCGGTGTGGGGAAAAGCACCCTTCTGGGCATGATAGCGCGCAATACCCTGGCAGATGTTAACGTCATTGCCCTGATAGGCGAACGGGGTAGGGAGGTCAGGGAGTTCATTGAAAAGGATCTGAAAAAGGATGGGCTGGAGCGTTCTGTGATAGTGGTTGCTACCTCTGATCAGCCGCCGCTGGTGCGGTTGAAGGCAGCCTTTGTTGCCACCACTATAGCTGAGTTTTTCAGAGATAAGGGAAAAAACGTACTTCTGATGATGGACTCCCTCACACGGTTTGCCATGGCACAGCGGGAAGTGGGGCTGGCCATTGGCGAGCCGCCGGTGTCTAGGGGATATACCCCATCGGTGTTCTCAATTCTGCCCAAATTGCTAGAAAGGGTGGGTAACGGAGAGAAGGGCTCTATAACGGGTTTATACACCGTATTGGTGGATGGCGATGACTTCAATGAGCCTATCAGCGATGCGGCAAGGGGGATACTGGACGGACATATAATTCTGTCGCGAAGGCTGGCCAATCGCAATCATTATCCAGCCATTGATGTGTTGGGCAGTGTAAGTAGGGTAATGCCTGACATTGTGGACAAAAGCCATATGAATGTGGCGGCTAAGATAAAAACCTTAATGGCGGCTTATGAAGAGGCCAGGGACCTCATCAACATAGGGGCCTATCGCCGCGGTAGCAATCCTGAAGTGGATGAGGCCATCCAAAAGATGCCCCAGATAACAGAATTTTTGCAGCAGGCCATAGATGAGAAGGCCGAGTTTGAGGATACCTATCGCTGGATGCAAAGAATAGTAAGCTCGTGATGCTATCCTTTATGGGATTCTTATGTGGGGAGACATAAAAAGCGTATGGCCAAGTTTAAGTTTTCGTTGGATATTTTGCTTAAAGTCAACAAGCTGAAAAAAAGGCAGGTCGAAGCGGAATATGCCAAAGCGCAAAAAGAGCTGGACAAGCAGCTGTCGATATTATCGGGGCTGCTTGATGAATACCAAGAGCTCACTGCCAATATGGGACATCTAGCGGCAAAGGGCACGACTGTAAACGACATCAGGCTGTACTCCTCTTATTTCCATATGCTTCAAAGGCGCATAAAATACCAGGAACAGGTTGTTGCACAGGCCACAAAGTATTTGGATGATATCAAAGCGAGGCTTACTGGCCTTATCAGGGAGGTCAACGTATTGAGCGAGATGAAAGAGAGGCAGTATTACGCATACCGCGTGGAGATGGAAAGAAGACATCAAAAGGTGGTGGATGAATACGCCGGCTATAAAATATACAGACAGGGTGGACTGCTAAATGGCGGGATATGACAGGGGTATCAAACAAAATGTGGGCAATGGAACAATGATGGATACACGGGGTGCTTCATGGCTTATAATCCTCGTGTTGCTGCTGTTTGTCGTTATAGCTGCAGGATTGCTGGTTTTCTTCAATGTAGGTGGCATAAGGGATGCCGTGATGGGATTTTTGTTCTCTTCTAAAGCAGGCAGCAATCAGCAGTCGGAGGAAAGCCTCAAGTTACAGCAGGAGCTAAAAGCCCTTGAGGATGAAAAAAACAGGCTGAAGGATTTCGAGAATCAGCTTAATACCCTCAAGAGCCAGCTGGAGTCAAGGCAGCAAGAATTGGAGCAGCGGGAGCTGAAGTTGCAAGAGAGGGAAAAGGAGATCGAGGAATTGCAGCAGAAGCTCTCTGCTCAGTTCGAGAATATAAAGGATATCGCCAAGCTTTATGAGAATATGGAAGGCGAACAGGCCGCTTCGATTTTATCTGAGATGTCGGATAACCAGCTGGTTATCCAAATACTCAAAAATATGTCAGAAGAGAAAAGCGCTGAAATATTGGGCTTGATGGATGCCAAAAAGGCGGCGGATTTGACCAGGCAGATGGCTGGGCAATAGGCCTCAGCTTTGCATGAAAAATTTAATTGAAAGGAGGTGAGAAGGTTGTGGAGATGGTTTTGGTACAGGAGGTCCCGGTAAGCGGTGTCGGAACCAAAGAAGAGCGCTCTCGTGTTGCCACGGCTGAAGGATGTGCTGGTGTGTTTAGCCTTGTGCTGCAGAGCCTTATGCCTCTTCAAAATCTTATACCGCTTCAAAGTATTTGCGCTGGAGGATCAAGTCGTACCGATGATGGCGGTGTATACTTATCGGAGGGGCGGTTATCCACATTGGAAGCCGCATCAAACCAACTCCCTTTAAAGGCAGCTGTGGAAGGTTTAAAAACGCCAGCGGATGTGCCGTATCAAACCTTGAAAGCCGCGGTTTCTGGCCGGCGCGAGATAATACCTCAAATGACCAACTTGAGAGGCATCAACGAAAGTGACGCGTTTTCTCTGGAGCACTGGCATCCCATAAGCCGGGATGTTTCAGTGCAGAGGTATATGCCTTATATGCCTGGACAGGATGTATTCAAGCCTTTGCATTCAGTGAATGACATCGAACAGCTTAAGGGCTTTTGTGGCGTTGAAGCGGATGCGCAGGGCCCAAATGTTGTACCCGGCATATGTCTTGATGATGCAAAAGCAGCCGTGAGGGATGTGCAACAGGCTTCAGGCATATTCATGGATGATGGCTCTTCGTACCATGCGGATGCGGTAACAGCCGGCAAGGAGGGGATTGTTTTTGAAAATGGTAATGTGGCTTCCCGACATCAAAGCTCTACACACATGAGGCAATCCGTTGGTCACGAAAGTGCTACACCATTTGCATCATCGGCAGAGACTGTACAGGAAGGCTTATCCGATGATGTGGCTGCTTTGGATGATGCTCAAGACGGTTCAACCTACGACTATTCCGGCAGGCAAGAAAGGCATATCCATGATCGATTGTACGCTGCAGGACAGCCGCACCGGCTGTTTAACGAAGAGATGAGTTCTGTATCCGGTGGACGAGCCTTCAACCTTCACGAGACATTGGCGATGCTCGCCGACAGAGTGAGGGTTTTGATGTCAACCAATCGCTCGGAGATGGAGGTGCGTTTGAATCCCCAGGAGCTGGGCAAGATTGTTGTAAAGGTGGCGATGGAGAATGGGGCGCTGTCGGTTAGGATCACGGTGGAGTCTCAGATGGTAAAGGATTTCCTTCAGGTGCATGCCGAGGAGCTTAAAGCAATGCTTACTGATGAGGGCTATAATCTCGCAGAGCTTGATGTAAGTATCGGCCAGGGTTATCAGCAGCCACAACGGGATGATATGGGAAGCGGCAGATGGCTTGAAAGCCCAGTCTTCAAAAAGTCGAGGATTGGCATGACTGCGGTGCAGCGCAGCTTGACTAGAGTGCCCGGCATGTATTATGACGGCGCGCACCGGTTTGATTGCTTTGCATAATCAAAAAAAGGAGGGATGAAGGTGTATGTAAGCGGAGTAAACAATCAATCGTATGCCGCAGCTACTCAAAAAGGGCCTGTCAACCAATTGGGCAAAGATGCGTTTTTAAAGCTCCTTATAACACAGCTGAGGTATCAGGACCCTTTGCGCCCAATGGAAGACAGAGAGTTTATCGCTCAGCTGGCCCAGTTTAGCACGTTAGAGCTTATGCAAAATTTAAGCAGCGATTTTACTTCTATTAAAGCAGTAAGCCTGATAGGGAAGACGGTTTATGCTGAAAAAAGGGCGGAAGATTCTGCTGGCGTTCTTCCCATACGCGGCAAGGTTGAAAGCGTCTCATTGGTTAATGGGAAAGTAAGCCTGCGCGTTAACGGATACGATATTGCTTTAGAGGATGTAAAGGAAATTTATTCTGACGAAAAAGCCACAGAGGGGGATGAATAGCATGGACAGCGGTAAAGTCGAGTATACCCGTATTATCTATTCTGGGAAGGTATCAGGGATTCCTTACGTTCATTCCCCTCAAAAGGTTGATAAAACTGGCGGCGATGTCGGGTTTGATGAGATATTGAAGGAAGCTATACAGAAGGAACAATCGCTCAAGTTCAGCAAACACGCTCAAACCAGGATGAAGCAGAGAAACATTTGGCTATCCCATGCTGAGATAGACAAGATTAGCAAGGCTGTTGAAAAAGCCCAGGAAAAGGGCGTGCGGGATTCGCTGGTGCTTATGGGTAATCTGGCTTTTATAGTTAACGTTCCAACAAGGACCGTTGTTACAGCGGTCGACGGTGAAAGCATAAAGGAGAATATATTTACCAATATCGATGGCGCAGTGGTGCTGTAGCCGGACCCCTTTGGGGAGGCTGCATCATTCCTGAACGACAGAGGGAATGAGCTGCGCCAATAAACCAAAGGAGGTTGTTGTGTTATGATGAGGGCATTGTATTCCGGTATCTCAGGTTTGAGGGTCCATCAAGTTCAGATGGACGTTATTGGAAACAACATCGCCAATGTAAACACCGTTGCTTTTAAAGCCAGCCGCGTTACCTTCCAGGAAATTTTGAACCAGACTCTCAGGAGCGCTTCTGCACCGTCACAGGTAGGCGGACGTGGCGGTACCAACCCACAGCAGATCGGATTGGGTGTATCCCTGGGCTCTATAGATGTGCTGCATACTCGTACTGGTGTCCAGAGGACGGACAAAGCGACTGACCTTGCTATAGATGGTGAGGGATTCTTTATAGTTACGGATGGAACGAACGAGTATTACACCCGTGCCGGGAACTTTGATATAGACCTTTTGGGCAATTTAGTTTATCCGGGAGGATTAAGGGTACTGGGATGGAACACCCTTATAACAGATCCGGATACGGGAGTCCAGTATGTGGATACTACAGGCGCACCTGGGCCCATTAATTTATCGAATCTCTCGATGCCGGCAAGGGCTACCGACATGATAAGGTTTGAAGGCAACCTGGATGCCAACGTTGCCGTCGGGAAAGAGGTACAGTACAGCTTCAGCGTGTTTGATTCCCTTGGCAACGAACATAAGCTTAACTACATATTTACAAAGCAAGCTCCCAACGTATGGTCGTGGAAGATAGTGCCAGCACCGCAAGCTGGAGCTGAGACTTATACCGTTGAACAGCCTGCAGGGGGTACATTGGCACGTAACCCTGTTACTATTGGTGGAGCAAACAGGCCTATTTTGTATGCGCATGATATCAAGTCATTATCGGTTGAGACGCCAAGTGGCGTAAACCAGTATCAATTTACTGTTGTAAATGATCAAAATGAGTTTAATGCGCGTCTTTCAACCTTAGGTTCGGGTCAGGCCGTAATTTTAGTGAATGGTACCGATTCGGTACAGGTGGCATTTGGTGATGATTTACCGGTTAATAGCAGAATTCGTATTGAATACAACAATTTTGCTGTAAGCCATGTCGTTCCCATGGTGGATGTAGATGCAAGCGTGCCTGGCAGAGCTGCCGGGTATGACTGGAACAATGATGGGATCGAAGATATACCAGCCGGTCAGGCCCACGGTGTTCTGATATTCGGCGAAGACGGTAGGCTGGTTCAATCTTTAATGAATTCCGATCTCACCATCGTAATGAATCCCGAGGTCTCTGGCGCGGCTGACATCTTTTTGAGGAGAGAAAACGTTCAGTTTGACCCGATTAAGTTTACCCAGTATGCGGATGCTACCACTGTCAAGGCTATGAAGACGGGATATGCTGCCGGTATATTGAATTCAATAAGCATTGATTCAGAAGGCCGGGTGATAGGGTATTACACCAATGGTCAGTCCAGGGAAGATGCCGTGCTGGCCATTGCCATTTTCAATAATCCGGGCGGATTGAACAAAGTGGGTAACAATCTGTATCAGCCTTCCACTAATTCCGGTTATCCAGTATATGGAAGAGCAGGTGTTGGTGGCAGGGGTACCATCATAGCGGGCGCGCTGGAGATGTCCAATGTAGACCTTGCCAAGGAATTTACCGATATGATCGTTGCGCAGAGGGGATTTCAGGCCAACTCCAGAATCATTACAGTAGCCGATGAGATGCTCCAGGAGCTAGTCAATTTGAAGAGGTAAAACAGTTTAGGTTCACAGCCAGGTATCAGCTCCTGGCTGTGAACCCGAGACTTTCAATGGGGGTGTGCTCTTGATAAGGGTAACGCGTTTAAACGGGGAGGAATTCTATATCAATCCCGATTTGATACAGTATATTGAAAAAACCCCTGATACGGTAATAACTCTAACCAACGACAGAAAAGTGGTGGTCAGGGAAGAAATTGAAGAGATCATTGAACGCATTATAGCATTTAAGCAGAGAATTTATGGTTTCACACAAGGGAATGAAAGATTGGCAGGTGAATGAGAAAAATGGATATAGCTACTCTAGCAGGGATTATTGCCGGGGTATCGTTTATTGTAGCGGGGATATTGATGTCAGGAGATCTTGCTAGTTATTATGATGTCCCGTCAATTATGATTACGCTGGGGGGGACATTTGCTGCAACGCTCATATCCTATCCCCTTGATAGCCTTATCGGTATTTTAAAGGTTACCAAACATTTATTTTTTACAAAGACCAAGGACCCCAATGATATAATACGCCAGATTATAGAACTGGCGAATATTGCCAGAAAAGAAGGATTGTTGGCTCTTGAGGAGGCTGCATACCGGCTGGATGAGCCGTTCATGCAAAAGGGAATCCTGCTTATTGTGGATGGCACAGACCCCGAACTGGTTAAAAACATAATGGAGACCGAGCTTACCTTTATGGAAGAACGACACAGCCAGGGACAGGCCATTTTTGAAACTATGGCGTCACTGGCACCAGCGTATGGAATGATTGGAACGCTCATAGGCCTTATTAATATGCTGAAGACTCTAGATGATCCTTCTACGGTAGGGCCAAATATGGCTGTGGCGCTGGTTACTACCTTTTATGGTTCGATACTGGCAAATTTATTGTTTACGCCTATAGCTAATAAACTTAAGTACAGGAGTGCACAGGAGATGCTCTATAAGGAGATCATACTGGAAGGGATACTTTCCATACAGGCGGGGGAAAATCCCAGAATCATTGAAGAAAAGCTTAAAGCATTTCTGGCGCCTAAAGATAGGAAATCTCTGGACAACAATTCGTCTGCGGGTGAGGAATGAAATGAGAGAAAGTCGCAGAGCAAAAAAATCAACGGGTGGGTTTCCTGAATGGTTTGTTACATACTCTGATATGGTAACCCTTTTATTGACGTTTTTTGTAGCGATTTATTCTTTTTCTGTAATCGATATGCAAAAATGGCAGTCCTTGATTGAATCTTTAAGTGGTAATATAGGGGTTCTGGATGGTGGGACAAGCCTTGAGGGCCTGCCTAGGGTTGGTAGTCAAAACTCCCGGATAGATTTAGAACAGTTAAGTGGGGATAAGAACAAAGGAAAGAAAGAAGAACAGAAAAGTGCGGGGCGGGTTGACCCATTTCTAAAACTATATGAAGAGATGGGTGAGTACATAGTACAAAATGAAATTCCTGCACAGCTGGAGCTGTCACCAACCCAAACTGAGATTCTTATTCGCTTTAAGGATTATGTACTGTTTGATGTGGGAAAGGCTGAACTTAAACCTGAGGCCAAGGAAATACTTGATAAGATTGCAAAAATACTGCTCAATTACATTGATCAGATTGATAGAGTGCGTGTTGAAGGACATACCGATACTCAACCAATAAATACGATTTTTTATCCGACCAACTGGGAGCTTTCGGCTGATCGGGCGATAAAGGTGGTAAGATATTTTCAGGAAAAGCATGGTATACCGGGCAATAAGCTGTCGGGTGAAGGCTACGGTGAGTATTATCCCATAGCCCCAAATCAGACTGAAGAGGGCAGGGCCAAAAACAGGAGAGTGGATGTACAGATTGTAAAAGCTATCAAAGCAGACAATATACAAACTATAGAGTAAAGGGGTTAAGTAGCGATATGAATATGAAGAGGTTGTTGGCAATTATTATACCGATGTTTGTGGTTTTGTTCATTGGTATGGGTGTTATATTGTATTTGATACTAAACCAATCGAGCCCAGCAAACGGTGCTCAAAGGGATGACAGGAGCGATTTAAAAAAGGAAGTCGTTGTATTTCATGATGACCAAACCTTTATAACCAATTTAAAAGATAGTGATTCATACTTAAAGGCCGATATATCTATCGAGGTTGAGAGTGAAAAGGACGCGGAGGTTTTAAATAAGAATTTGCACAAGGTAAGGGACAGGATCATATCGATATTGCGAGACATTTCAGAAGACGACATGAAGCGCAGCGATATTCAGGAGATTTTGAAGAATCGTATAAAGCAGGATTTGCAGGAAACCCTGAAGATTGATACAATTATTGGTATATATTTTAATGAGCTTGTGGTGCAGTAAGGGGCAAGGAGGTACGATTTGGTGGCAGAAGTACTATCACAGCAAGAGATTGACGAGCTTTTAAAGGCTTTCATGTCAGGAGAGGTAAACATAAACGATATCAAGGAGCAGACTGAGGAACGAAAGATAAGCGTATACGACTTCAGAAGGCCCAAAAAGTTTGCCAAGGATCAGCTTCGCACCCTGCAGATAATACACGACAACTTTGCGCGGCTTATGGGTTCGTATTTCTCGGGGATTCTGCGTACATACTGCCAGATAGACCTTGTATCGGTAGAACCGCAGACATATGGCGAATTTATCAATTCGCTCCCTGAACCCGTTGTTCTGGGCATCATCGAGTTCAGGCCGCTGAAAGGCTCTATAATACTGGAGTTTTCGCCCAATGTTGTGTACGCCATCATCGACCGTATGCTGGGTGGGCTGGGGGTGGCGCCCGAAAAGGTCAGGGACTTCACCGAGATCGAGATTGTGCTGATCGAGAGAATAATAAAGCAGCTTTTACCCCTAATGAACAACTCCTGGGCTAACATTGTCAATGCCGAGTTTGTGTTGGAGCACATTGAGACAAACGCCCAGTTTGCACAGCTGGTTTCGCCAAACGAGACCATTGCCATAATCACCCTCGATGCGCACATTGGAGACGTCGAGGGAATGATGAATATCTGTATCCCTTACCTGGTGATTGAACCCATCATACAGCAGCTGAGTTCTAAATACTGGTTTTCTACAAAGTTTACTGAAGAGAATGAGCGAAAATCGTATGAGTTACTAGTTTCTCAAATAGAGACAACCGAGGTTGAATTAAGAGCAGTACTCGGGGAAACCAGCATCACTGTCAGAGACCTCATAGAGCTCCAAAAAGGGGATGTGATCAAGCTCGATAAGAAGGTCGATGAGGATATCGCTGTTTATGTTGGCGATGTGAAAAAGTTCTGTGGGATTGTCGGGCTAAGAAAGCACAACTTGGCTGTTCAAATTACCAGTATATGCGAAGAAGGAGGAAATGTTTGAACCATGGACATGAACGATATGCTGTCTCAGGAAGAAATAGACGCTTTGTTGAGGGACCAAGCTATTGTGATGCAACCGTCGCAGCAGCTTACCTCGGCTGAGATTGATGCTTTGGGGGAAATAGGCAACATCAGCATGGGCACAGCTGCAACTACCCTTTCAACCTTAATTGGCAAAAAAGTAGTAATCACCACCCCCGAAGTGACCATAACCACTATCCAGGAGCTTGCTAAGCAATACCCCATTCCTTTCGTAGCCGCAGAAGTGCAGTATACCGAGGGGCTGGAGGGAACAAATATCCTGATAATACAGGAGAAGGATGTCAAAGTCATCACTGATCTGATGATGGGTGGAGACGGTACCAATGTTGAGGGCGAGATTACTGAGTTGCATTTAAGCGCTATAGGTGAAGTGATGAATCAGATGATGGGCTCTGCTTGTACCTCACTGTCAACCATGTTCAATAAGAGCATTTTGATATCGCCGCCCAATACATTTATTATGGACTTCAGTACCGATTTTCCATATACCCTTTTTAAATCTGACCAGCCCATAGTCCGAATCAACTTTAAGATGGTGGTTGAGGGGCTTATTGATAGCTACATAATGCAGCTGTTGCCAATCGACTTTGCAAAGGAGTTGCTGAACAACTTGCTGGGGAGTTATGAGCAGCAATCCGACAATCAGCAATCAAACGATAGTTCTCCCTTGCAGGGCACATCGCAAATCGTACAAGGCCCGACCAGGGCACAGGACGATACGGGCTTTTCCAATACCCCCAAAGCTAAGCCTATTAATGTACAGCCTGTTTCCTTCCAGCCTTTGGAGGAAAAGCCGTCAAGCGAGGGCAAGAACAACCTCGATTTGATACTGGATGTGCCGCTTCAGGTCTCTGTGGAGCTGGGAAGGACGCGTAAGCTGATCAAGGAAATTCTTGAGCTCAGTGCAGGTTCGGTGATTGAGCTGGACAAGATGGCTGGCGAACCGGTTGATGTGCTGGTAAACGGAAAGGTGATCGCAAAAGGCGAAGTGGTTGTAATCGATGACAGCTTTGGTGTCAGGATAACCGATATCATTAACCCTGCCAAAAGGATATCTAGCCTTAAATAAGATAATATTCATAATAAAAAAGGGAGGATGGTTATGGGAAAAAGGATTTTGGTGGTCGATGACGCCGCATTCATGCGCATGATGCTCAAGGATATACTGACCAAAAATGGGTACGAGATAGCAGGGGAGGCTGAAAATGGTTTGAAGGCTGTTGAAAAGTACAAAGAGCTTCAGCCCGATCTGGTAATTATGGATATTACCATGCCCGAGATGGACGGCATCCAGGCGGTTCGGGAGATCAGAAAGATAAATCCAGATGCAAAGATAATGATGTGTTCTGCTATGGGACAGCAGGCCATGGTGATCGAATCAATACAGGCGGGGGCACGGGACTTTGTGGTCAAGCCTTTTCAGGCCGAGAGAGTCATTGAGGCCGTTAAAAAGATCATTGGATGAGTGAAAGATGAATGAGGTACTGCATGCAATAGCTATTTTAATGGCGTTTATAGGCGTGTTGATCCTCGCCTATTTGACAGCGCGGTTTGTCGGTACAAAGTTTGCCGGTTATACAAGCAGCAAATACATAAGGGTGATTGACCGAATCTTTTTGGGAAGGGATAAGTGGGTGTGCATCATACAGGTGGGGAGTAAATACTACGTAGTAGGCATTACTGGACAAAATATGGAATTTTTAGGACAAATATCCGAGCAAGAATTGGTACCGCTTCATCCCGAACAAGGAACCAGTTCTTTTACCAATGTTTTAGGAGATTATCTGAAGAAAAGGTTTAAAGGTGAGGCGAATGGGGATGGCTAAAAAGTGGTTTTTTAGGTTTGTGCTATTTGCCGTACTGATATCTTTATCATCTATTACATATGCCCAAAGGGTTTTTGCTCAGCCCTCTATCCCCATTCCCCGTTTAGAGGTGGAGGCAGCACAATCCCCCCAGGATGTGGTGGATAGTTTAGAGATATTGGGTATACTGACAGTATTGGCATTGGCGCCTTCTATTCTCATCATGATGACGGCGTTTACACGCATAATAATTGTGCTGGCGTTTGTGAGAAATGCCTTGGGAACCCAGCAGACGCCGCCCAACCAAGTTTTGATAGGACTAGCCCTTTTCCTCACTTTTTTTGTGATGGCACCCATTGCCTCCCAGATAAATGACCAGGCCCTTCAACCCTATTTGGAGGGGAGCATAGACCAGCAAACTGCCGCTCAGCGGGCCATGAAGCCTATAAGGGAGTTTATGCTAAGGCAGACGCGGGAGAAGACCCTGCTGTTGTTTTTGGAGCTTTCAGGCCAGGAGCAGCCTGAGACCTACGACGATATTCCCACCCATGTGCTCATACCCGCGTTTATAACCAGCGAGCTTAAGACGGCTTTCCAAATCGGGTTTTTGATATACATACCCTTCATCATCGTGGATATGGTGGTTGCTAGCACGCTTATGTCGATGGGCATGATGATGTTGCCTCCCGTCATGATTTCTTTACCGCTCAAGATCCTGCTGTTCGTAATGGTGGATGGGTGGGACCTGGTCATTAAAAATCTGGTGACGGGGTTCAGATAAGGAGTGGTGGTGCTATGAGCCAGAGGGAGATAATAACGCTGGCACAACAGGCGATATACACGGGTATACTGCTGTCGGCGCCCATGCTGGGGCTGGGCCTGGTGGTGGGGCTTGTTGTGGCCATCTTTCAGGCCATCACGCAAATAAACGAGCATACCCTCGTTTTCATCCCCAAGATTTTGGCGGTGGCTGTGGCCCTCATCATCTTTGGTCCGTGGCTTCTGGAGACCATAGTAAATTTCACGCTGAAGCTTTATAACAGCATAAATACCATATTGGGGTTGTGAACTGGAAATGCTGGGTGTGCTGGGGCAGATCCTTTTGAACTTTGATGCCGTGCTTCTGGTGTTGGCGAGGATATCCGGCATGTTTTTCATGTCGCCAGTGTTTGGGCGGAGGAACGTTCCTGCGATCTTTACTATAGGCTTGATACTGGCGCTAACCTATACTGCAGTTGTTTGCTACCCTGTACATGAGCAGCCGATTGATATAAGCTCGTATACTGAGCTGGCGTTTTATATCATGAAAGAGCTGCTCATAGGCCTCATCATGGGTTACCTGGTGTTGCTGGCCTTTTCTGCCTTTTTGCTGGCAGGACAGCTCATAGATACCCAGATCGGCTTTGGGATTGTGCATGTGTTGGATCCGCACACCAATATTCAGATTCCCCTGGTGGGCAATTTCAACAACGTGCTTGCCATGGTGCTGTTCTTTGCCATGGATGGACACCACACCCTTATTAGATTGTTGGTGTACAGCTTTGAAGCATTGCCTCCGGGGAAGGTAGTGCTGACGGGGGATATAGCAGTCCCGCTGTTCAAAATGTTTGGGGAGTACTTTGTGTTGGGGCTTAAGATGACAGTGCCAGTTATAGCTTCGGCTTTGCTGGTCGAGGCGGTATTCGGCATTCTGGTAAGGGTGATACCGCAGATGAACATATTCGTAATCGGTTTGCCCTCTAAAATACTGGTGGGATTATTGATACTGTTTTTGATGATACCGGCATGCATAAGGGTGATGGATGGCGCATTCAACTCCATGTTTAAAGGGATAAGGAGTATAATACAGGGGCTGAGCCTGCAATGATGCGTATAGATTTGCAGCTTTTTGCCGAGGAAAGGACCGAAAAGGCCACCCCCAAAAAGAGGAGGGAGGCCAGAGAAAGAGGGCAGGTTTTCAAAAGCGTCGAGCTCAATTCGGCTGTAGTCCTCATAGTGGGGATGTTGGCCTTGAAATTTGCTTCTTCGTTTATGCTGGATAAGCTCTATTCGGCGTATAATCGATATCTTCATGCCGATACCGCTCTTGAGCAGCTCTATACATATACCGGCGTTATGGCAATGGCAAGGGAAATCATGGTTACCGTGGCACTTGCGGTGCTGCCGCTGTGCGGGCTGGTCATGCTGGCCGGGCTGGCCATCAACTACTGGCAGGTGGGATTCATATTTACCACCAGGCCAGTGATGCCCAATTTGAGCCGTATAAACCCGCTGGAAGGGCTGAAGAGGATATTTTCAAAGAGGACACTGGTTGAGCTTTTGAAGTCACTGCTGAAGTTGGCCCTAGTGATATTTATTTCCTACAAAGAGTTCATGGCCGATATGGAGTTTCTGGCCCAGCTGGCCAAATGGGACATCAAAAATAGCTTTATCGTTGTGGGTGATATGGTCTTCAATATTGGTATAAAGATGGCCGTGGTATTCCTTGTACTTGCGGTGTTCGATTACTTTTATCAATGGTGGGAGTATGAAAAAAGCCTCAGGATGACAAAACAGGAGCTGAAGGATGAATACAAGGAAGTAGAAGGGCACCCGCTCATCCGCTCGCGGATACGCGAGCGGCAAAGGCAGATTGGGCTGCGCAGAATGATGCAGGAGATACCCAAGGCAGATGTGGTTGTAACCAACCCTGTGCATTTTGCGGTAGCCCTGCGCTATGACCCAAAAGAGCACGACGCCCCTGTGGTGGTGGCCAAAGGACAGGATTATCTTGCATTGAAGATCAAAGAGATTGCTAAAAAGCACGGCGTGTATATCGTTGAAAACAAACCCCTGGCACAGATGCTATATAAATCCACCGAGATAGGACAGGCCATACCACCCGAGCTGTTTCGGGCGGTAGCAGAAGTTCTGGCTTTTGTGTACAGCATGAAAGGGAAACGGATTTGAGGGGGAGGTTTGGGGTTGAAGTTTGCCGACGTCTTCATCGCTTTTATAATCGTAGCCGTCGTTCTTCTCATCATCCTTCCACTGAATGAGGTTATGATGGACATACTCCTCACCATAAACCTTTCGTTGTCGCTGGTTATATTGTTTGTCACCCTTTACATAAAGGAACCGCTGGATTTCGCAGTCTTTCCTTCGGTGCTGCTGATTACCACGCTGTTCCGACTAGCGCTCAACATATCATCGACCAAGCTCATCCTTGGTAAAGGCTCGGCAGGAAGGGTGATCGAAACCTTTGGTAATTTTGTAGTGCAGGGCAACCTGGTAGTGGGGGCTATTGTGTTTTTGATCATCATAATCGTACAGTTTATCGTCATCACAAAAGGGGCCGAGAGGGTAGCAGAAGTTGCGGCGCGCTTCACCCTAGACGCCATGCCTGGGAAGCAGATGGCCATCGACGCTGATTTAAATTCGGGACTGATCGACGAAAACGAGGCTAAAAGGCGCAGGCAGAGGATACAGCAGGAAGCGGATTTTTATGGCGCCATGGACGGTGCCAGCAAGTTTGTCAAAGGTGATGCCATAGTTGGAATTCTCATAACGATTATCAACATAGTCGGTGGTATAATAATTGGTTTGACCAAGATGAGAATGCCTATTGAACAGGTGCTTGAGCGCTACACCATCTTGACAATAGGCGATGGCCTGGTGAGCCAAATTCCCGCTCTGCTCATTTCCACTGCCACTGGTATCATCGTTACCAGGGCTGCTTCTGAATCCAATCTGGGGCGGGACCTGTTCAAACAGATAACCGGTCAGCCCCTCGTGCTTATACTGGCGTCGGTTCTTCTGTTTGTGATGGGATTTTTACCAGGCTTTCCGCGCTGGATACTGTTTATAATGGCGGCTGGCATGGCCTACCTCGGTTATACCCTGCTTCAAGCTTCCAGGGTATCCCTGGCGGCTGCTGGGCAAGAGGCCAGTTCTGAAAGCGTGCTGGAGGAGATGCGAAAGCCCGAAAACGTGATACAGCTTTTAGAAGTCGATCCGCTGGAAGTGGAGTTTGGGTATGGCCTCATACCGCTGGCAGATGTGAACCAGGGTGGGGATTTGCTCGACAGGATCGTCATGATACGAAGGCAGATGGCCCTTGACCTGGGACTCATCGTTCCGGTCATAAGGCTGAGGGACAACATACAGCTTGAACCAAATGAATACGTCATAAAGGTGAAGGGAGTGGAGGTGGCCAGGGGGCATGTATTGCCTGACCACCTGCTTGCCATGGACCCTGGTACCGTCGAGCAGCCCATAGAAGGCATAGACACCGTGGAGCCCGCCTTTGGCCTGCCAGCTAAGTGGATTAAGGAGCACCAAAGGGAAAAGGCAGAGATGCTGGGTTACACGGTGGTTGACCCGCCCTCCGTCATATCGACCCACCTTACAGAGGTCATTAAAAGGCATGGCCATGAGCTGATCAATCGGCAGGATGTTCAGATCCTGCTGGACAACTTAAAGGAGAAGTATCCAGCGCTGGTCGAAGAAGTGGTACCCAAGACTCTAACGCTGGGCGAGGTTCAAAAGGTGCTGGCAAACCTGATAAAGGAGAACGTTCCCATACGGGACATGGTTACCATTTTGGAGACGCTAGCTGATTACGGCAACATCACTAAGGACCCTGATATGCTGACCGAATATGTGCGCCAGGCGCTGTCCCGTACCATAACATTGAGGTTTATACCGGAAAAGAAGGCAAAGGTGCTGACGCTTGCTCCCGAGCTGGAGAAGGCCATAATGGATAGCGTGCAGCAAACCGAGCATGGATCTTATTTGGCTCTAGAGCCCAATAAGACACATGCAATATTTCAAAACCTCACCAAGGAGCTAGAGAAGTTTACTTCCCTGGGGTTGCAGCCCATAGTGCTGACCGCACCGGTTGTGAGGATGTATTTTAAGAAGCTGACCGAGCAGATAGCGCCCGACCTGGTGGTTCTGTCATATAACGAGCTGGACAGCTCGGTCGAGATACAGTCAGTCGGGGTGGTGAGAGCTTAAGTATATGAAGGTGAAGAGGTACATCGGTCATACCACTCAGGAAGCCATGCAGAAAGTTAAGGAGGAAATGGGCAAGGACGCCCTTATACTCAGCACCCGCAAGATACGGCAAAAGGGGATAACTGGCTGGTTTAAAAGGCCACTTATTGAAGTGGTAGCGGCCGTAGATGAGCCAAATAAAGGCAATTTCAACTCTCAAAGGATGATGCCTGCCAGTGTGCTCAATTACGCTTCACCGACAAAAGAGGATGATGCTACCAAGGTTTTGGAAAAGCTAGAGGCTCAGATCTCGAATATGGGGGAACTTTTAAATAAATTGGCCAATGGTTTTAAGGTAATAGAGAACAACGTTGGCCCGGGCATAAAGCGGGAATATGTACCTTATTATGAGATGCTGGTGAATAATGAGGTAAGCGAGGACATCGCAAAGGGCATCATCGAAAAGGCTGCTTTGCTTCATGAGAGAAGCTCTGTTGACTTTGAGCGGTGCTTGAGGCAGGTGCTGTTGGAATACATTGGCCCGTCACGGCCGCTGGAGGTATCCCCTGGCAGGCGTAAAGTCGTTATTTTCGTTGGCCCTACGGGAGTCGGCAAGACCACCTCACTGGCAAAGCTGGCGGCTATATTTTCCATACAGAAGCAGATGAAGGTGGGGCTTATAACCGCTGATACCTACAGGATTGCAGCGGTGGACCAGCTGAAGATATACGCTGAAATCATGGAGATTCCCTTAAGCATCCTCTATTCGCCCAGGGAAATGGTGGCGGCTCTCGAAGAGCACCGGGATAAGGACGTCATATTTGTCGATACGGCCGGCAAGAGCATCAGGGACAGGGCGCAGGAGAAGGAGATACTGGAGCTCATTTCTCTGAGCAAGGCAGATGAGGTTTATCTGGTGTTGAGCTGTAACACCAGCTATTCTGGGTGTTTAAATATAATCAAGAGCTACAGCTTTCTGCCAGATTATAAGCTGCTCTTTACCAAAATGGATGAGGCCTCTAACTATGGGATCATATTAAACTGCCGGTACATCACCGGCAAGCCGCTGTCGTACGTTGCTACCGGCCAGAGCGTGCCCGATGATATCGAAGTGGCAGATCCAAACAAGCTGTTATCCTGCATTATGAAAAGGGTGGAAGTTTGATGGATCAGGCCGAAAGGTTAAGGCAGATTGTGAAGGGCTTAAAAGAAAAGCAGCGTGCCTATGCTCAAAAGGCGCGTATCATAACTGTAACCAGCGGTAAGGGCGGGGTGGGCAAGACCAATTTCACCCTCAACTGCGCTATTGCTTTAAACAGCATGGGATATAGGACCTTGATCATAGATGCTGACTTCGGACTGTCAAACATAGACGTAATGCTGGGGATGATCCCTAAATACAACTTGTTCCACGTAATCACCCATAAAAAGAAGATTGAAGAGGTTATAACCGAGGGCCCCTGCGGTATTAAATTTATAGCAGGGGGGTCGGGCATATGGGAGCTCATCAACCTTTCGACGCAGGATATGGAAATCTTGATGAAGCAGCTTGAGCGGTTGGATGAGCTGGCAGATATAATAATGATCGATACCGGAGCCGGGGTTTCCGAAAGGGTCATTCGGATGATTCTGGCAGCCAACGAAGCCATTGTAATCACCACGCCCGAACCCACATCGGTAACCGATGCATATGCTCTGGTAAAATCGGTGGTAACCATAAAGAAGGATATGAGCTTGAGGCTGGTGGTCAACAGGGCCGAAAGCGCCCAGGAGGCAAGGGACGTGATGGACAAGTTTATCAGGGTAGCTCAAAGGTTCCTGGATATAAAGCTGGAACCTCTGGGGTATATACTGTATGACGATGCAGTGGTGAGGTCCACCAAGCGGCAAAAGCCGTTTGTGCTGGAATATCCAAGAAGCCATGCATCCAGGCAGGTGTATAGCATGGCCCAGGCCATAGCGGCAGGAGGATTACAGGCTGATGACAGGGCGCAGGGGCTTAAAGGGTATGTAAACCAGCTTCTTAAGCTGTTCAATTCTAAACGAAAGGCGCTTTAGGAGGATGGTAAAGACGTCATGCTTGTAAAGGAGATCATAAACATCGGCGAGAAGATCGAGGTGGTGGTACAGGACGGGTTGAATGCCGATGAAAAAGCCTGCTTCAGCATGGTGCAGGATATTCCCCAGGAGGATGAAATCGTGATCACTATGCCAATGCTAAAAGGGGAACCAGTTGTGCTGAGTATGGGACAAAGGGTGAGGGTAAACTTCTTCCGCGAGCGGGGTCAGTTCTATTTTGATGCGGAGGTGGTCGATCGTCAACGGACCGATACAGTGCACCTTATACGTCTCAAGCAAACCTCACCGATACACAGGCTTCAGAGGCGCAGCTTTTACAGGTTGAAGATAAATCTGTCTGTGCTCTTTCGGGTGGTTGAGCAGGATTTCACATATGATAAGCCGTGTTATATTAAAGCCCATACCATAGATATAAGCGGCGGTGGAATACGGCTTTTGACTGATGAGAAGCTTGAGCCCGGTCAGCAGGTGGAATGCCAAATCCCCATTGGGGAGAGAGACAACCTGGAGTTAAAAGGCGTGGTGGTGAGGGTTGTTCCCTGTGTGGAGGGTAACTACAAATTTGAAGTGGGGATTAAATTTGTCGATATTTTGGAAGCCGAGCGAGACAGGCTGATTCAATTCATATTTCAGCAGCAGCGCAAGTTAAGGGCTAAAGGGCTCATATAGTCTTATTGAAGGTATTGCCGTAAAAGTGTGCACTCAGTGGTAAGGCCTTGTGCAAAGCAAAGGAATTGGGGGTGTAAATTCAATGGATAACGCGCAGTATATGGAGTTATTCATAGAGGAGAGCAAGGAGCATCTTCAAAACCTGAATAACAACCTTCTTGTGCTGGAGCAGCAGCCAGATAATACGGAAGTGATAAACGAGATATTTCGATCGGCCCATACATTGAAGGGCATGGCTGGCAGCATGGGTTTTAAGACCATGGCAGACCTGGCCCACGGCATGGAAAACGTGCTGGACAGAATTAGAAAGGGTAATATGAGCGTCAATGGGGATATCATGGATGCGCTGTTTGAGGCTTTGGATATCCTTGAAGGACTGCTTCAGGACATTGTACAGAGGGGCATGGAAAACCCGCTGGACATAAGTGATATAAAGGCAAAACTTCAAGGCTTTGTAGATGGTACAGATAGCAAGGATTCAGGCCAAAGCGCACGCAAACCCGATAAAGAAGGCTTGTCCCTCGACGAGCATCATTTTCATGTGATAGACGAGGCTGTGAAAAACGGGTTTACGCCTTATTACATAGAGGTAAAGCTCAAAGAGTCCTGCCTCATGAAGGCAGCCCGGGCGTACATAGTCTTTAAAGCCATCGAAAACTTTGGCCATATAATTCATTCCCATCCGTCGGCTCAGGACATCGAGGAGGAAAAGTTTGGTCTATCTTTCTCTGTGGTGGCGGTATGCAAAGCCGAGCTTGATACCATAAAGAAAGAGTTGGACAGCATTTCAGAGATAGAAAGCATCGACATAAGGGAGATTCAGCCAGATGACATAAAAAGCCGTAACCAGAGCGAGAACCGGAAACCTCAACCGCAGGGTACAGACAGGGCGGCTACACTAGAAATAAAGGACAGGCTATCCAAAGCGACCGGCAGGAGCATAAGGGTTGACATCGAAAGGCTGGACAGGCTTATGAACCTGGTCAGCGAGCTGATCATCATTAAAAACCGCATCCAGGACATGCAACAGTATGACAATACAGCGGCAATGGCTGAGTCGGTTGAGTATCTGGGCCGGGTGACCAGCGAGCTTCATGATGCTGTTATGAAGGTAAGGATGATTCCCATACAGACCGTGTTTGAGCGTTTCCCCAGAACGGTTCGTGACCTGTCCAGGAGTACGGGTAAGGAAGTTAAGCTCAACATATTGGGAGCCGAAACCGAGGTTGACCGGACCATCATCGATGAAATCGGGGAACCGCTTATACACCTTATCAGAAATGCCATTGACCACGGTATAGAGCCTCCTCAAGAGCGCGCAGCTCTTGGCAAGCCTCCTGTTGGGACTGTCGAGCTGAAAGCCTATCATGATGGAGATAACGTGGTGATAGAGGTCAGCGACGACGGGAGAGGTATAGATATAGATAAGGTTTTAAAGCATGCTATACAGCAAAATCTAGTATCCCGCGAGGAAGCTGAAAGCTTAAGCCAGCAGGAGATATTGCAGTTTATATTTGAACCCGGGTTCAGCACGGCAGAAAAGGTGACCGATATCTCGGGGCGGGGCGTTGGAATGGATGTGGTCAAAACCAAAATCGAGTCCATGGGCGGTGTGATTGACATAGACAGCCGGCCGCGGCAGGGAACAAGGTTTATAATACGTTTGCCGCTTACCCTGTCCATCATCCAGGCTTTGCTTGTCTCTATGGGGCAGGAGGTTTATGCAATACCCATAGGTTCCATCAAAGAGATATTGAAAGTGCCGGCCGGGGCTATAAAGCTGGTGCGCCAAAAAGAATTCATCGATTATCGTGGTTTGCTGACACCCTTCATTCGACTGGCAAAGGTACTTGAATGCCCTGATGAGCAGGTTGAATCGGGAGAGCTGGTCACCGTGGTGATAGTGAAGAAAGGAGAGAGGCTGGCCGCGCTGTCTGTGGGTGAGCTGATAGGTCAACAGGAAATAGTGATTAAACCGCTGGGCAAAGCGCTGTCCAAAATAAAGATTGTGTCAGGGGCCACCATCTTGGGGGATGGACGGGTGGCGCTCATCCTGGATGTAAACCATCTGATTTGAAGAGGGGGTTATGAAGTTGCCTAAAAGCAGCGAGCTTAAGCAATACATAGTTTTTGAGATAGATGAGGAGATATATGCCGTAGATGTGCTGTTTGTGGAGTCGATAGAGAGGATGGCCCAGATAACCAGGGTTCCACACAGCCCCTATGAGGTGTTGGGGGTTATCAACTTGAGGGGCGATGTGATACCGGTGATGAGCGCAAGGCGAGTGCTGGGCTATGAAGAAATACCTCTTACCGACGCGACGCGGGTGGCAATAGTTCGGCACAACGAGTACCGGATAGGGATGATAGTTGACCGGGTAACCGAAATCTTGAACGTACCCAATGATAAGGTACAATGGGGTGTGGAAGCTCTAGATGGAAAAAGAAAAGGGGTCATCTCTGGGCTTATAAACCTTGGAGATAAGCCTGTTATGGTGATGGATATACCCCGTACATTGGAATTGCTGTTAAACTGAAAGGAGAGCAGGGGTGCAATATCAATGTCATTTTCTTTTGATAACTTGAGTTCTCTACATCTGGACATATTGAAGGAAATAGGCACAATCGGTGCAGGTAATGCCGCTACCTCCCTTTCAAAAATGCTCGACAGGCGAATCGACATGAACGTTCCCGAGGTAAAGATAGCCGAATTTAAAGATGTGGAAGACATAATGGGCGGGGCAGAAACTCCGGTGGTGGGCATATATCTGGAGTTCAGCGGCGATATATGCGGCACTGTTCTATTGGTGCTGGATGTTATCTCGGCCAAACATATTACTGCCTTGTTGCTGGGAAATGCTTGCAGTGATGGCTTAAAAAGGGATTTTTCGGAGATTGAAATATCGGCTCTGGAGGAGCTTGGAAACATACTCACGGCTGCCTATCTGGGAGCCATATCGTCGTTTACTGGGCTTACTATAAAGCCGTCCGTTCCGTATTTCGCGTGCGATATGCTGGGGGCCATACTCAGTGTTCCCATGATTAAATTTGGTCAGACCAGCGATAAGGCTATGTTTATCGAGACCGACCTTATAAACGGAACTGAACGGTTCAGAAGCCATTTTATAGTTATACCTGATATGGAATCTTTTCCCCTTATTCTAAAGGCTTTAGGGGTTGTGTAAATGGACAGGATAGTCAAGGTTGGCATGGCTGATTTAAAGGTTATTGTAGGGGACGGTATTCTCATTACTCTGGGTTTGGGCTCGTGCGTGGGAATTGCGCTATATGACAAGACCACCAAGACGGCCGGGCTTGCTCATATAATGCTGCCTTCAAGCAAGCTCATAAAGAACAATCAAAACAAGGCCAAGTTTGTCGATACAGCGGTTGAGTACCTTCTTGAACTAATGATGAAGATGGATGCTCAAAGGAAGTGTATAACCGCAAAAATCGCGGGAGGGGCTCAGATGTTTTCGTTTAAAGGAAATGCCAGCGAGATTTTGAATATCGGTGAGAGGAACGTGCAAGCCACCATTGATGTGTTACGGCAGCACAATATACCCATTATTGCCCAGGATACCGGTGGCAACTACGGTAGGACCATCGAGCTTCACGCAAAAAACGGCATTTTGGTGGTCAAAACTATCGGTCACGGCGTAAAGATATTATAAAGATGAGGAGAGGGATATGTCTAAAAGGGCGACTGCGACCGATCTCCAAAATCTGTGGACCGACTATAAAAAGCACAACAAAATAGAATCGAGGAATGAACTCATACTCAAATACAGCTATCTGGTAAAGCGTGTGGTCTCCAGGCTGATCCATACAAATCTCTCTAATCCTTCCTTGGATATGGAAGATCTGTTGAGCTACGGAATCCTTGGGCTGATCGATGCGATTGAAAAGTATGATCCGACAAGAAACGTTAAGTTTGAGACCTATGCGACATTTAGAATAAAGGGTGCTATCATAGATCAGCTGCGCAAACAGGATTGGGTGCCTCGTTCGCTACGCACAAAGACCAAGCAGCTCAGCGAGGCAATTCATGCGGTTGAAAAAGAGTTGGGTAGGTCCGCAAGCGATCAGGAGATAGCCCAGACCCTAGGGGTCTCGGTTGAGGAGCTTAGAAGGACGATGGTAGAGGTGCACTCTTTTGCTGTGGTGTCGCTGGAAGAACAGCTCTATGAGGTTGCCAATTCTCTGACAGTTTCCAGCCAATATGGCGATCCCGAGCATGCGGTGCAGGTAAATGAACTCAAGCGCTATCTGGCAAAAGCCATCGATGAACTGCCTGAAAGGGAAAGAATGGTCATAAGCCTGTATTATTTCGAAGAGCTAACGCTGAAGGAGATTGGTATGGTCCTTGGCATTTCAGAGTCAAGGGTTTCGCAGCTTCATACCAGGGCGTTGCTTAAGCTTAAAAATAAGCTCAGCAGGCTCAAGAACGATTTATTGGAAGGAGAATTGGCATGAGACGGGAGGTCATAGTGGAGGGGAGCACCTATAACGCTGCCCTAGAAAGAGGCCTCAAGGCTCTTGGTACAGAACCGGGAAAGGCAAAGGTTGAGGTCATTCAGGAAGGCAAAACCATGATGGGGATAGTGGTCAAGCCGTACAAGCTGCTGCTTTATGTAGAGGAGGAAAGCCAGCAGGCGGAGGAGAGTCAGGGCAAACGTCCCCCTCAAAGCTTTGCTTTGGAATACAAAGAAGACGGGGTATACCTTACGGTGTTCATTCCCCCTTCAAAGTTTACAAAATCGGACGAAGAGACCATTATGCATCATTTGAGGAGAAAAAGGATCGAGGGGTTAAAGGCCGATGCCGTGGCCCAGGCCATGTATATAAATCCCGGCCGCCCTGTTAAGATTGCAGAACCACAGCCCGAGTTACCGGTGGACGAAGAGGTGTTTGTGTATATATCGCAGGATGGGATGCAGGCCACCATCATGCTGTTGCCGCCCGAGGGCGGAAGGTTGCTGACGTATCAGGATGTGGTGCAGGCTTTGAAGGATAAGGGGGTGGTGTACGGCATCGACGAGGATGCCATACGCCAGGCACTGAACAGCCGCAGGTACGGTCAAGAGGTAATCGTTGCTCGGGGGCAGCCGCCTCAGGATGGAGAGGATGCCAGGCTTACGTATCATTTTAATCCGGAAAAGAAATCAAAGCCTGAAATCAGGGAAGATGGGACAGTCAATTATCATTCGTTGGACAATATCGAAAATGTGGCCAAGGGCCAGGTACTGGTGACGCTGACTCCTCCCACGCCGGGTGTTGACGGAAAGACGGTGCGGGGAACTACAGTGCCCGCAAAACCCGGGAAACCTTTAGCTTTACCTGCAGGCAAGAATGTCGTGGTCTCGGACGACGGGTTAAAGCTTCTGGCAGCCATCGATGGAAAGGTGGAGATGATAGGCGGCAGAGTGCATGTGTACAGCGTGCACGAGGTTAAAAACAATGTGGACAACTCCACAGGTAATATAAATTTTGTGGGTAGCGTCATCATACACGGGAACGTTCTGTCGGGGTTTGAGGTGAGAGCCGGGGGCAGTATAGAAGTAAGAGGTGTGGTGGAAGGGGCAACGCTGATTGCAGAAGGAAATGTTGTGTTGAGGAAGGGTTTGCAGGGAATGAAGAAGGGGGTAATTCGGGCAGGAGGCAGTGTGACGGCGCGCTTTATAGAAAACGGTAACGTGTATGCCAAAGGAGATGTTACCGCTGGGGTAATAATGCACAGCAATGTCGTCAGCGGGCAGTATGTCAGGCTGATAGGCAAACGTGCGTTGATAGTAGGTGGCAGGGTGCACGCGGTTTTGGGTATATCAGCTTCTACGATAGGTTCGCCCATGGCCACCGCTACTATTCTGGAGGTGGGAGTAAGTCCCGAAATCAGGCAGGAATATGAAGAACTCAAGGGAGAGCTGCAGAGGTTGGAAAAAGAGCAGCAGAAGGTCGAACAGGTGCTGGCGGTCTTAAGCAAAATGGAATCAAGCGGTAGATTGCCTCCGGATAAGCTGATCATCAAGCAAAAAGCGCTGAGGGTGAGAAATGAGTACAGCGTAAAGATCCCGACTATTAAGGCGCGGCTTTTTGAGCTGGAAGAGGCGTTTTTAAGGGGTGCACAGGGCAAGGTTCATGTGAAAAAAGTAGTGTACCCCGGCGTGTCTATAACCATCGGCCAGTCAACCCTTAACATAAAGGACCCCATTAAATACGTGACCTTTTTGCGGGATGAAGGGGAAATACGCTTTGTTACATATGAAGGGTGAGAGGAGAGAGGCCCGTGTCGGTGCGACCGATAGACATTCAAATGAGCATACAAAGGGCAAACGAATACACAAAAGAGGCCGACTTTCAAAACCAGAAGGTCAACATACATCAGTTTACCAATACCCGAGAGTTTCAACAGGTCATCGATAGCGCCCAGCGGCAGGTGGTACCAACTGGACATGTATATCATAAAAGGATTGACAAGGAACATGACAGACGTCAGCGCCATTCCAGGTACACCAGATCTGATCCGGTTAAAGATAAAAAATGCAATGGAACTGCTTCAAGCAATAAGGTTGAGATAAAGGAGAGCGATAAAGGGCTCAGTATCGACATCAGAATCTAAAGGGGGAATAATATGAGCGAGGGTTTGATGTTCCTTCTCGCGGGCATACTGTTCTTGTTTGTAATATTCTGGCAAACGAGAAAGGACAGGTTATACCTTTTTGAGCTGGAAAAGCGGTTAGAAGAGAAGGAGAAAAGGCTGTATGAATTGTATCAGGCTGTGGAGGACATACTTCACAGTGCCTTTCCTGAAGTGGTAAGTTCGCTGCCTGGCAACGAGGGTTTAAAATCTGTGGGTCAGCCACGAAATTCAAACGAAAGTTTAAGACAAAATATTGGTGGAGGTTATAACGACAAGCGCAAGGCTGTCATACTCATGCACAAGAGCGGTAGCACGGAGGAGGAAATAGCCAGGAAGCTAGGTATTGGGAAAGGAGAGGTAAAGCTGATTTTGGGGCTTAAGGAGAATTGAGATTCCACGAAATTTGTTGTTGAATTGAAAAACGGCTTATGCTATACTACTAAAGGTGGAGAAATACACACTCTTCCTGATCAATTGGCTGGTGCCAGGAAGCTGGTTGTCAATTGAGATGAGGGAGGGGGAGGCATAACTTTGAGGAGGTGAAAGTCATGGCAGTTATCAATATGAAGCAGCTCTTGGAAGCAGGTGTTCACTTTGGGCATCAAACCCGGCGCTGGAATCCCAAGATGGCTCCATACATCTTCACCGAGAGGAATGGCATATATATCCTGGACCTGCAGAAGACCGTCAAGATGCTGGAGCAGGCCTATAACTTCGTTCGTGAGGTGGCTGCTGAAGGCAAAGGCGTGTTGTTTGTGGGCACCAAAAAGCAGGCCCAGGAGTCTATTGAGACCGAAGCCAAAAGGTGTGGCATGTTCTACGTAAACCACAGGTGGCTGGGCGGTATGTTGACCAATTTCACAACCATCAGCCAGAGGATAAGGCGCCTTAAAGAGCTTGAGGAGATGGAAGCCAACGGGATGTTTGATGTGCTGCCCAAAAAAGAGGTTATAAAACTTCGTGCAGAAAAGGAGAAGCTGGAGAAGAATTTGGGCGGCATCAAAGAAATGAGGGAGCTGCCGGGTGCTGTATTCATCGTGGACCCTAAAAAGGAACACATTGCGGTGAGAGAGGCCAGGATTTTGGGCATTCCTATTGTGGCTATAGTGGACACCAACTGTGACCCTGACGAGATAGACTATGTAATTCCTGGCAACGATGATGCCATAAGGGCCATCAAATTGATAACATCTAAGATAGCCGATGCCGTTCTTGAAGGACGTCAGGGCGAACAATTTACTGCTCAGGAGGAATAAAAGGGGAAGAGAAGGGTTGACCGTTATCTTTCCCTTTCTTTTCGATGGCTTACATAGAAGTTTGGGGGTTTGAGTAAAGAAGCGTTTTGCTCCTATGGAGAGACAGGGCAAAGCTACACTACATAAGAAATGGAGGAGTTAGTATGGCTATAACTGCTTCGATGGTAAAAGAGTTGAGAGAACGAACCGGATGTGGAATGATGGACTGCAAGAAGGCATTGCAGGACGCAAACGGCGATATGGAGAAGGCTATTGAGTTGCTCCGTGAAAGGGGCCTTGCGGCAGCTGCTAAAAAGACGGGGCGTATTGCTGCTGAAGGCTTGGTGGATGCGTATATACATTTTGGAGGAAGGATCGGCGTACTGGTCGAGGTAAATTGCGAGACCGATTTTGTGGCAAAGACTGACGAGTTTAAAACTTTTGTGCGCGACATTGCAATGCATATAGCAGCGTCCAATCCACAATACCTGTCGAGGGAAGAAGTGCCACAGGAAGTAATAGAGAAGGAAAAGGAGATATTGAGAGCTCAGGCTTTAAATGAGGGTAAGCCAGAAAAGGTTATCGATAAAATAGTAGAGGGCAGGATCAGCAAATTCTACAAAGAGGTATGCCTTTTGGAGCAGCCTTTTGTGAAAGATCCTGATAAGACCGTTCAGGACCTGGTTATGGAGATGATATCCAAGCTGGGCGAGAATATCAGGATTCGACGGTTTGTAAGGTTTGAATTAGGCGAAGGCCTTCAAAAGCGGGAAGACAATTTCGCAGAAGAGGTCGCAAAACAGATGAAGGGCGATTAAAAAAGAGAACACATACGTGTTCTCTTTTTTTGGGAAAAATTAATTTAAATTTTGTTATGCCAAAAAAGAGGATATGTCGCTTGAGTGTAGAATTATATTAAAAGATGGAGGTACTCTTTAATGGAAAAGCCGATATTCAAAAGGATCGTTCTAAAGATAAGCGGAGAGGCATTGGCCGGTAAAAAAGGGTTTGGAATTGACCGGGAAGTTTTGAATCTGATCGCTGATCAGGTAATAGAGGTACAAAAGATGGGGGTAGAGGTGGCTATCGTGGTCGGTGGAGGCAACATATGGAGAGGCAGAGACGGCGTAGGCATGGACAGGACAACAGCCGACCACATGGGGATGTTGGCAACAGTAATAAACGCACTGGCGCTTCAAGACGTGCTGGAGAGCAAGAATGTACAGACCAGGGTTCAGACGGCCATTGAGATGAGGCAGATAGCTGAGCCATATATACGTCGGAGGGCAATAAGGCATTTGGAAAAGGGCAGGATAGTGATATTTGCCTGCGGTACTGGCAACCCTTACTTTTCTACCGATACTACCGCCGCTCTCAGGGCAGCTGAGATAGAAGCCGAAGTCATACTGCTGGCCAAGAACGTCGATGGAGTGTACGATGACGACCCCAAAAAGAATCCAAATGCAAAGAAGATCGACGAGATCTGCTACATCGATGTGCTGAATCAAGGGCTGGGCGTTATGGATACCACAGCTATCTCGCTGTGCATGGATAACAAAATCCCGATTATAGTATTTGGACTGGAAAACCAGGAAAACATAAAAGCTGCCGTTTTGGGCAAGAAAGTAGGTACAATAATAGGTGAGTTGAGGAGGTAGATGGTATGAATCCCAGTATTAAAGATGTACATGACCAAGCCAGCTCTAAGATGGCCAAATCGGTGGAAGTATTGAAAAAGGAGCTAGTAGGGATACGGGCAGGTCGAGCCAATCCAAAGATTCTCGAGCGCATAGTGGTGGACTACTATGGCGTACCTACTCCCATCAATCAGCTTGGAAATATCACGGCACCCGAACCTCGAATGCTGGTCATATCGCTGTGGGATACCAAGATGATACCTGCTGTGGAAAAAGAGATATTGAAGTCGGATTTGGGGGTCACGCCTAGCAACGACGGCAAGGTTATACGCCTTATATTTCCCGAGTTGACTGAAGAGCGCAGGAAGGAACTGGTTAAACTCGTTAGAAAGTACGGCGAAGAGGCCAAAATAGCTGTACGCTCGATAAGGCGCGAGGCAAATGAACAGCTCAAGAAAATGAAGAAGAACGCTGAGATAAGCGAGGACGACTTAAAGAGCGGCGAGGACATGATTCAGAAGCTGACTGATCAATACGTAAAGAAGATCGACGAGATAGTCAAGGAAAAGGAACAGGAGATCATGGAGGTATAGATGGGCGTACCTGATTTGGTAGGGTTAAATCTTCAGGATGCACTTCAGATTCTGGAGGAAAGCGGCCTGTGTGCTACTCCCAGGATAGTGAGGTATTTCCCACCAGCATCGAAAGGCCTTGAACAGGGCTGCAATGTGGAGGAGAGGGTTATTCGCCAAAGGATTGTGGAAAATGGGCAGATTGAGCTGGTTGTTTCCTCTTTTAAGGACTGCCCTCGTGATTTTTAATCATTACAGCTTGTGTAAGAGGAGGAAGGATAAGGCATTAAATGTTTACAAGTAAAAGGAATACCAATGAAGCGGATCTATCTGCCTTGATGGAGCAGGTAAAGAGCAAGCCGCTCCCGCAGCATGTGGCCATAATCATGGATGGGAACGGCAGATGGGCCACCAAGCGGGGACTCCCTCGGGTGGCGGGTCACAGGCAGGGTGTGGAAGCTCTCAGAGAGGTAATAAAGACCAGCGACGAGCTGGGGATAAAGTATCTGACGCTGTATGCCTTTTCGACTGAAAACTGGAAAAGGCCTGCCTCGGAAATTGATGCTTTAATGTCGTTGCTGGTGGAGTATTTGAGAAGGGAAATCAGGGAACTTAATTCAAACAATGTCAAAATCTCCGTATTGGGACAGGTTGAGGCGTTTCCCACTGTTGCTCAGAGGGAAATCGCCAAGGCGGTAGAGCTTACAAAGAACAATACCGGATTGAACGTGAATATAGCCCTGAACTACGGCGGAAGGGCCGAGATCGTGCGAGCGGCTAAAGCCATAGCAAGGGATGTGTTGGACAAGAAGATCTCAATAGATGACATCGACGAACGGCTTTTCAGCAGCTACCTGTACACAGCAAATATCCCTGATCCCGACCTTTTGATCCGGACCAGCGGAGAATTCAGGTTGAGCAATTTTTTGCTGTATCAGGTTGCATATACCGAATTGGTGTTCACAGCGCCCGATGTTCTCTGGCCAGATTTTGATAAGAAGGCCTACCTAGAAGCGATTATGGAGTATCAGGGGCGTCAACGGCGGTATGGCGGCCTTGATGTATGAGAGGGCGGATTGTAAATGCTGATCTTAAGAATAGCCAGCGCAGCAATAGGCATTGCGTATTTGATATTGGCCTTTTACGTAGGAGGCTGGTTTTTAGACCTGTCGGTCTTGGTCATATCATTGATCGGGATGCACGAGTTCTATACCGCTGTGCGCCACCGAGGATACAATCCCCTTTCCTGGGTAGGCTATTTGTTTATTTCGCTGCTGTTTTGGTTTATCACCCTGTATTCAAATGACTCTCATACTATTTTGTTAGGTGCCCTTCTGGCTGCTTTTTTTTGTCTATTCCTTACAGTGGTATTTCCGCGCTTGAATTTCTTGGATGCTTGTTTGACGGTTTTTGGATGTATATACCCTGGCATGGCCTTTATGTATTTGATCTTATTATATGATGCTGATACGTATGGTAAATATTTGCTGATATTTACTCTGTTTGCCACATGGGCTACAGATACGTTTGCATATTTCACCGGGCTTGCGCTGGGGAAGAATAAGCTGTGTCCAAGGATCAGCCCTAAAAAAACCGTTGAAGGTAGCATAGGTGGCATTTTAGGGAGCCTGATAATAGGCATTTTAGTAGGGATGGTTTTCACTCATTTTTATAAGGTTGAGATAGGATACCTTCATTATGCCATCATCAGCCTGCTGTGTGGTATAACATCGCAGATGGGGGATTTATCGGCCTCTAGCATCAAGAGGTTTTGCAATATAAAGGATTTTGGGCGTATTATGCCAGGGCATGGCGGAATACTGGATCGATTTGACAGCATTATATTTACTGTGCCGATTGTGTACTTATATTATCTTCTATTCTTAAATTAAATCGTCTACATTTACATAATGTATGCATTTATGGTAAACCTTAAGAGTACAGAAGGGATAGATGGAGGTCAAAGATGAAGAAGAGAATCGCAATACTGGGTTCGACCGGATCTATAGGCCAGCAAGCGCTGAATGTAATATATCAATATGCCGAGAATTTCGAAGTTGTTGCGTTGACCACCAACCGAAACGTTGAGTTGTTGGCACAGCAGGTGAAGGCATTCCATCCTTCTTATGTTGGGATAGTGGATACTGAGAGCGCTAGGGAGTTTGGAAATTACGGTTTGAGCGATACAGAGGTTATATCTGGGAAAGACTGCCTGGTTAAACTTGCCACCTTGCCGGAGGTGGACTTGGTCCTGGTGGCGGTAGTGGGGATTGCGGGATTGGAGCCAACTATAGCAGCTCTAGAGGCTGGCAAAAACGTTGCGCTGGCAAACAAGGAGTCACTGGTGGCCGGTGGCCATCTTGTAATGGAGGCCGCTCGAAAGTCGGGGAGTAGAATCATACCGGTGGACAGCGAGCATTCAGCCATATTTCAGTGCATGGCCGGCTGCGATGACCCAAGAAGGATAAACAGGGTATACCTTACAGCTTCGGGAGGGCCGTTTAGAAATTACACAAAGGAAGACCTGCGGCACGTTACAGTTAATGAAGCGTTGAATCATCCTAACTGGAAGATGGGCAAAAAGGTTACCATAGACAGCGCTACGCTGATGAACAAGGGGCTTGAGGTGATAGAGGCTCATTGGTTGTTTGGCCTATCCATAGAGCAGATTAAGGTGGTCATCCATCCTCAGAGCATTGTACACTCGATGGTGGAGTATATCGATGGCAGCATAATAGCTCAGATGGGCAAGACCGACATGCGCCTGCCCATACTGTATGCCTTATCCTGGCCCGAGCGGCTCGAGTCTACCATTGGGGGGTTAGACCTTGCCGCTATGGAACCTCTTACCTTTGAGATGCCCGATTTTGATAGGTTCCCCTGCCTTGCACTGGCCTATAAAGCGCTGGAAATAGGGGGTACCATGCCTGCTGTATTGAACGCTGCCGATGAGGTAGCTGTCGAGAAATTCCTCAAGGGTGAAATCTCCTTCATGGAAATCCCTGTAATGATAGAACAGGCCATGAAGTCCCATAAGGCCATTCAAAACCCTGACCTCAATACCATTTTGAGGGTGGACCACAGCATACGCAGACAATTGATGTAAAAAAAGAGGTAGGTGGAGTATGTTAACATTAGTGGTTGCTCTAATCTTCTTTGGAATTCTCATCATGGTCCACGAGCTGGGCCATTTTTTGGCTGGACGCCTGGTGGGCATACATGCTGAGGAATTCTCCATTGGGATGGGACCTAAACTGTTTGGCTTTTCCAGGAAAGGCACGCAATTTTCGGTAAGGGCCCTGCCAATAGGTGGGTATGTGAAATTTCTCGGCGAAGATGAAAAGTCGGACGATCCGCGGGCCTTCAATAATGCCAGCCTGTGGAAGCGTATGGCGGTCATAGTCTCAGGGCCCGCCATGAATATACTGCTGGCCGTGGTGCTCCTGACCGTGTTTTATATGAGCTACGGTATATATGAGGTGGTACCCGAGATTTTAGAAGTGGTAGAAGACAGCCCGGCCGACAGGGCAGGGCTCATGCCGGGCGACAGGATCATCCAGGTAGACGGCGTATCGGTGGAGGGCCTTCAAGCACAGGAAGCAGTTGAAGCTATACGTAATGCCATAAGGCAAAAAGGTGGTAATGAGCTAGAAATAGTCGTGCGCAGAGATGGGGAAAATATAAGCGTGAAGCTGGTACCAGAGTACAGCGAGCAAAGCGATTCGTATGTGATAGGGATAGTTTTTGGGCGGATTAGGCGTTACGGCCTGATGCCATCCATAGGCCTGGCTTTTAATCAGGCAGGAAGGATAATGTTCTTAATGGTGGATATGCTGAGGGCTCTCATATTCAGGGGCCAGGGGCTAAATGAGGTCATGGGTCCTGTAGGCATTGTAGGCGAGATAGGCAAGGCTGTTCAAGCCGGGATGCAGCAGCTTTTGAGCCTGGCGGTAATCATAACCTTGAACCTGGGGATTATAAACCTGATTCCCTTCCCTGCGCTGGACGGCGGGCGACTTGCGCTGCTTTTGATTGAAGGGGTAAGAGGTAAACCCCTTGAGCCCGAGAAGGAAGGGTTCATCCACTTCATAGGATTTGTGGTGCTCATACTCCTTATGGTATTGGTGACCTATCAGGACATAATGAGATGAGCCAGGGATTGCGCGTGTATTATATCCAACTATTGTTTTGGCGGTGAAAGATCATGGAAAGGCGTAAGACCAGAAAAGTGAAGGTAGGAAGGATTGAGATAGGGGGAGATGCCCCCATTTCGGTGCAGTCCATGACCAATACTGATACCAGGGATGTGGATGCCACCATAAAACAGGTGCTTGAACTGGAAGCGGCCGGGTGTGACATAGTGAGGCTGGCCGTGTTTGATGAGGCGTGTGCCCATACCATCGAGGAGATCAAGAAGGTCACCGACATCCCCCTGGTTGCCGACATACACTTCGACTACCGCTTAGCGCTTGCTGCCATCGAAAAGGGCGTCGATAAGCTGAGGATCAATCCGGGCAATATAGGTGGTTACAGCGAGGTGCAGAAAGTGGTTTCGGCCGCCAGGGAAAGAGGCATACCCATACGGATTGGCGTAAACTCTGGGTCCTTGAGCAGAGAGATACTGGACAGATACGGCAATACGCCGCAAGCCATGGTGGAAAGCGCTCTGGAACACGTTGCCATACTGGAAAAACTGGGATACGAGAATATCGTGATCTCGCTCAAGGCTTCCAGCGTTATGAAGACCATAGAGGCTTACCGCCTGATGAGCCAGCGGGTGGATTATCCGCTACACCTTGGAGTTACAGAGGCAGGGACCACCTTTTCGGGAACCATAAAGTCGGCCATCGGGATTGGCACCTTGCTGGCCGAGGGCATCGGCGATACCTTGAGGGTCTCACTTACAGCCTCGCCGATTGAAGAGGTAAGGGTGGGGCGCGAGATATTGAAGGCCCTTGGGCTGAGGGCATACGGCATCGAGATAATATCGTGCCCCACCTGTGGGCGGTGCAATATCGACTTGATACGCCTGGCTGAAAGGCTGCAGGAGGAACTTGAAGGGATCGATTATCCCCTGAAGGTGGCGGTAATGGGGTGCGTGGTCAACGGCCCGGGTGAAGCACGGGAGGCCGATATAGGGATTGCTGGAGGCAAGGGGAAAGTGGCCCTGTTCAAGAAAGGCAAGGTGGTGAGCACCGTTCCCGAGGATAAGGCTTTGGAGGTGCTCATATCGGAAATACGCAATATGATAGGCGATAAGGAGAAAAGTTCGCAATGAGCGTATCGGTCATAATACCGGCATATAACGAGGAAAAGCACATAGGAGAGGTCCTTGCCGCCGTCAAAGCCGTCAAAGATGTCGGCGAGGTTGTCGATATAATAGTGGTAAACGATGATTCCACCGACAGGACGGCTGAGGTAGCTTACAGCTTTGGGGTAAAGGTGATCGAGCTGCCCCGAAATATGGGCAAGGGGTGTGCCATGAAGGTAGGGCTCGATAACACCTCTGCTTCGGTGGTGCTGTTTTTGGATGCTGACCTGGTAGGGATACAGCCCCATCATGTACGGGCGCTTCTGGCGCCGGTGTACCATGGAGCTGCTGACATGGCTCTGGGAGTGTTTTGCTCGGGCAGAGGTGTGACCGACCTTGCACAGAGGCTGACGCCATTTTTGACAGGGCAACGGGCCGTTAAAAGATGGGTGCTGGATATGTTAAATGAGGACGTATGGAACACGGGCTACGGCATAGAGATGGTACTGACGCGCTATGCGCGTAAATATAACTTAAAGGTTATAGAGGTTCCGCTATATGGCGTAACCCATGCTATGAAGGAGGAAAAGATGGGCGTCATGCGCGGCATGGCGGCGCGCGTGAAGATGTACTGGGAGATTGCAAGACAGTTCAAGATGTAGCCCCTGCCGAATAATATGAAAGATGTAATGGGCACTTTAAAGGGGGGAAATCGTATGGCTAACGAGAGCGCAAAAGCGTTCCCTCTAGTAAAGATAGTTGACGATAAGTATTCCAAGTGGCTGGACAACCTCAGCCTGGTTAAGACGATAGTATATAGAAATCAAAGAAAATGGGATATATATGTAAATGCCGACTCTTTTGTTGACCCTGAGAGGATACACATGCTCGAACAGCACATCAAAGAAAAGTTTCCCGAGCTGGAACAGGTGAGATTGAAGGTACTGTACAGGGATAACGGCATGGAAATATTAAACCGCCATTTTTCTCATTTTTGGAAGGCCATTGTTGAATCGATGAAGGATGACCTTCCCTCTTTGAACGGATGGATAGACCATTGCACCCCCCATCTATCGCCTAATGGGCTCAGGCTTTTGATCAATCATCCCATAGCCTTTGAGCTGTTCAGGATAAAGAAGATAGACCAGTACATAAGGAAATGGATGCTGGAGACGTTTAACCAGCACATAAAAGTTAGCATTGAGCTGGTAGATGATGAGCAGGATTGGCTGGATGAGGAGTATTTTGTTGAAAGGGAGAAAGAGGACTTCCTTTTGGTTCAGGAAGCGGTACGGGTAAATGAGTCGTGTTCCAAATCCTCAGAGCAGCAGGATGAGGAGAATGAGGCAAAAGATAAGGAAGCTGTTATCCTGGGCAAAGCCATAAAGGATTCCCCAGTGCCAATATCACAAATCCAGGATGGCGTTGAGGCAGTCACCATCGAGGGCGAGGTGTTTGACCTTGAAAAAAGGGAGCTTAAAGGGGAGAGGGTGCTCTTCTGCCTGGACGTCACCGATTATACCGATTCGATTACTGTGAAGGTGTTCTGTCCAAAAAATAAGGTTTCTGATGTGGAAGGCAGCATACAGAGCGGATGCTGGGTACGGATAAAGGGCAACTGCCGGTATGATCCGTTTCAGAGGGAGGATATACTTCAGGCCAGCGATATCATGCTGGTTTCTCCCAAGCAAAGGCAGGATACTTCTCTGGAAAAGAGGGTTGAACTTCATCTGCATACCCAGATGAGCGCCATGGACGCCGTTTCCCCAGTGACGGCGCTGGTACAGCGCGCTGCACAGTGGGGGCATCCGGCCATTGCCATCACCGACCATGGCGTGGTACAGGCATTTCCAGAGGCCCACGAGGCCGGGCAACAATACGGTATAAAGGTCATATACGGTGTAGAGGCCTATCTCATTAACGATTGCAAACCCATAGTCATAAACGCCAATGACAGGGATTTTAACCAACCATTTGTGGTTGTGGACATAGAGACCACCGGGCTTAATCCCAGAAAAGATGAGATTACCGAGATCGGGGCCGTCAAGATAGTGGGCAGGGAGATCGTGGATACTTTTAGCTGTTTTATAAATCCCGGAAAGCCAATACCTCATGAAATAGTAGAGCTTACCGGCATTACCGACGATATGGTAAGGGATGCGCCTACCATTGAGGAGGTTTTGCCAAGGCTGCTTGAATTCTTCGGCGACGCAGTGCTTGTGGCTCACAACGCTCCGTTCGACTTCGGATTTATTAAAGAGAAATGCAGGCGCATAGGTGCAAGGATAGCCAATCCCATTCTGGATACCCTGTCGCTATGCCGGGAAGTATTTAAGGACCTCAAGCGCTACAGCCTGGACGCGGTCGCCCAGCACCTCAACATACCCCAGCAGCGACACCATCGGGCGCTAGACGACGCCAGAACGGCAGCGGCCATACTGATACATATGCTGAGCATTCTGGAGGAAAAGGGAGCGGGCAAGCTGTGCCACATCAACACGCTGTTCAGCCATGCTAGCAATTTAAACAGCCTTGAAAGCTACCACGCTGTCATACTGGCCCAGACGCAGGAAGGATTGATCAACCTTTACAAGCTTATTACCAAGTCTCATCTGGATTATTTCTATCGTAAGCCGCGCATTCCAAAAAGCGTGCTCATGAGTCACCGCGAAGGGCTCATAGTAGGTTCGGGATGCGAGGCCGGAGAGCTTTATCAGGCAATATTGAATGGTGCTCCTGATGAAGAGCTCAGGGATATAGCGCTTTTCTATGATTATCTTGAGATACAGCCGCTGGGCAACAATGAACATTTAATCCGCGAGGGAAAGGTGAAGGATATCGATGCCTTGAAGGAGATCAACAGGAAGATAATAGAGCTGGGGGAAAAGCTCAACAAGCCAGTGGTCGCTACAGGGGATGTGCACTTCCTTGACCCGCACGATGAGTACTACAGGCGTATACTGATGAGCTGCCAGGGCTATGAGGATGCTGAGCAGCAGGCATCGCTGTACTTTAAGACCACCGACGAGATGCTGGAGGAGTTTGGGTATCTGGGCCAGGACAAGGCAAAGGAGGTCGTGATATACGCGCCGCGGGCCATTGCCGACAGCATCGAGGACATAAAGCCCATACCCGATGAGCTCTACACGCCAGAGATTCCAGGCGCTGAGGAAGACATCCGGAATATGGCTATAAACAATGCCAAAGCTATATACGGCGATCCTCTTCCTCCCATTGTGGAGGAACGCCTGAACAAAGAGTTAAACGCCATAATAAAAAATGGCTATGCGGTGCTGTACTGGATTGCGCACAAGCTGGTCAAAAAGTCGCTGGAAGATGGTTACCTGGTAGGCTCCCGTGGTTCGGTAGGGTCCTCCTTTGTGGCTACCATGACTGGCATTACAGAGGTAAATCCCCTGCCGCCACACTATGTGTGCCCAGCCTGCAAGCATTCAGATTTCGACGTGGATATCTCTAAATATGGGTGCGGCGTTGACCTTCCTGATAAAAACTGTCCCGTGTGCGGTACCCCCTATAGAAAAGAAGGTTTTGACATTCCTTTCGAGGTGTTCTTGGGCTTTGACGGTGATAAGGTGCCCGATATCGACCTCAACTTTTCAGGCGAGTACCAGTCCACGGCGCACAAGTACGCTGAAGAGCTGTTGGGGCGGGGAAATGTTTTCAGGGCGGGTACCATAGCCACCGTCGCTGAAAAGACGGCGTTTGGGTTCGTCAAGAAATACCTTGAGGAGCACAACAAGGTAGCAAGGAGTGCAGAGATAAAGCGCCTGGTTAGAGGATGTACCGGCGTAAAGCGCACCACAGGCCAGCATCCCGGTGGGGTTATGGTAGTGCCCAACAAGTACGATGTCCATCAGTTCACGCCGCTTCAGTATCCAGCCGATGACAGGGAATCGGGGGTCATTACTACCCATTTTGATTACAACTCCATAAGCAGCAGGCTGGTCAAACTGGACATACTAGGCCACGATGACCCAACCGTCATACGCATGCTGGAGGATATAACCGGTATAAACGCAAAAAGTATTCCCATTGGCGAGGAGAGGACCATGAGGATATTCTCCAGCACTGAACCGCTGGGGCTCTCGCCCGAAGATATAAACTGTGAGGTGGGTACCTTCGGCATACCCGAGTTCGGTACGCGGTTTGTCAGGCAGATGCTCACTGAGACCAGGCCCAAGACCTTTTCTGAGCTGGTAAGAATAAGCGGGCTTTCCCACGGCACCGATGTGTGGCTTAACAACGCTCAGGATTTAATAAGGAACGGAATAGCCCAACTTTCGGAGGTCATCTCGGCCAGGGACGACATAATGGTGTACCTCATGTACAAAGGGGTTGAACCTATACTGTCGTTTAAGATAATGGAGAACGTGCGCAAAGGTAAGGGGTTAACCCCCGAGCAGGAGCAGAAGATGAGGGAGAACAACGTACCAGAATGGTATATTGAGTCGTGCAAAAAGATAAAATACATGTTTCCAAAGGCGCACGCGGTGGCCTATGTGATCATGGCATTCAGGATTGCTTACTTCAAGGTGTACTACCCCGAGGCTTTTTATGCCACATACTTTACAGTCAGGGCCGATGACTTTGACGTCGATACCATATTAAAAGGAAGAGAGGCCATTGCACGCAAGATCAAGGAAATGGACTCAAAGGGCAATGCCCTGAGCGTAAAGGAGAAGAACTCTCTTTCAGTGCTTGAGGTGGCACTTGAAATGTACGCCAGAGGGATAAAGCTGCTCCCAGTTGACCTGTATAAATCCGATGCGGTAAAGTTTCTTGTGACGCCCGAGGGCATAAGGATGCCGTTTAATGCCTTGCCAGGCGTGGGAGTAAGCGCTGCAACCAGCATTGCCGAGGCCAGAAAAGCCGGCAAATTCGTGTCGGTAGAGGATTTCCGTGAAAGGACCAAGGTCTCCAAAGCAGTCATTGAAATACTAAAAAATTACGGCTGTCTCAATGACCTGCCTGAGACCAGTCAAATTTCGTTTTTTTAAGTTGCATTTGTTAGAGCGTGGTGATATAATAAATTTGGTTTACCATAGCTTGTTTGTGTGGTAGAGTGGGGAAACCCACTCTTTCGTTGTTATTGATTAAAATGTGCGATTAGGAAAGATTAATAATATGAAAATTTCATTTTGGAGGTTATAATATGGCACATAACAAGGTTGAGCAAGTGGTGGAGGAGCTTGCGCGTCCCATCCTCGAAGAGCTCAATTATGAGCTCGTGGACATCGAGTACAAAAAAGAGGGTGGGAGCTGGTTTTTGAGGTTTT
This sequence comes from Caldicoprobacter faecalis, assembly GCF_900115765.1. Lineage (NCBI taxonomy): Bacteria > Bacillati > Bacillota > Clostridia > Caldicoprobacterales > Caldicoprobacteraceae > Caldicoprobacter > Caldicoprobacter faecalis. Next base: position 67,520 of record NZ_FOXR01000001.1, read on the forward strand.
ACCTTGATAAGCCCGGCGGGATCACGCTGGATGACTGTCAGATATTCAGCGAACGGATCAGCGAACTGCTGGACCAGGTTGATCCCATTCCGCACCGCTATTACTTAGAGGTGTCTTCGCCCGGGCTTGACAGGCCGCTCAAAAGGGATGAGGATTTTAAGCGCTATAAGGGACACAGGGTTCATGTGAAGCTGTACAAATCTGTCAATGGCGAGAAGAACTATTATGGCGAACTGGTAGGGCTTGAAAACGGCAACATAGTCATCCAGGATGGGGAATGTACCTACTCGTTCCCGCGTGAGAATGTTGCCATGGTGCGGCTGGTTGTAAATATCTAGTGAAGGAGGAGTATTTATGAATGCCGAATTTTTGGAGGCCATTGAACAGATAGGCAAGGAAAAAGGTATTGATGCCGATGTATTGTTCGAGGCCATCAATGCCGCTTTGGTATCAGCCTACAAGAAAAACTTCGGAACAGCGCAAAATGTGCGCATTGATATAGATAGGGCAAGCGGCCAGGTCAAGGTCTTTGCACTTAAAAAGGTGGTGGAAAAGGCCACCAACAAAAACCTCGAAATTGACCTGGAAGAGGCCAAGAAGATCAATCCTAATTACCAGCTCAATGACGTCGTTGAAGTAGAGGTGACCCCCAAAAACTTTGGCAGAATTGCCGCACAAAACGCCAAGCAGGTGGTCATACAGCGGATTCGTGAAGCTGAGAGAGCGGTACTGTATCAAAAGTTCCTTGAAAAGGAAAACGAGATAGTGGCGGGGATTGTGCAGAGAATAGAGAAAAAGACGGTGTTTGTAGACCTTGACCGTGCCGAAGGCATACTCCCTCCGAACGAGCAGATGCCCAATGAGGAGTATCACGTCAACGACAGAATACGGGTGTACATCCTTGAAGTTAAGAAGACCACCAAGGGGCCACAGATCATCGTATCGCGCACCCATCCCGGCCTGATCAAGAGGTTGTTTGAGCGCGAGGTGCCCGAGATCGTACGTGGTGAGGTGATCATAAAGGCTATAGCAAGGGAGGCCGGTTCCAGGACCAAGATTGCGGTGCATTCCACTGTGCCGGGGGTTGACCCTGTAGGTGCTTGCGTTGGGCAGAGGGGGATGCGGGTTCAGCACGTGCTGGACGAGCTCAAGGGCGAAAAGATAGATATCGTGAAATGGAGCAGCGATCCTGCGGAGTTCATTGCAAATGCCTTGAGTCCTGCCAAGGTACAAAGCGTAACCATAGATGAAAAAGAGAAGGCGGCCAGGGTTGTGGTTCCTGACCACCAGCTTTCTTTGGCTATAGGCAAGGAAGGCCAGAACGCCAGGCTTGCTGCCAAGTTGACTGGCTGGAAGATCGATATAAAGAGTGAGTCACAGGTAGATAAGCTTTAGGGCTTGCCAGTTTGAAAGGGGGATAGCCGGTGAGGAAGAAAAAGATACCCATGAGGATGTGCGTGGGATGCAGGGAATCAAAGCCAAAGCAGGAGCTTATACGGGTGGTCAGGAGCCCTGAAGGGGAGATCCACATAGATCTGAAGGGCAAGGCTCCAGGTAGAGGCGCTTACCTCTGCTATAACATCGAGTGCCTGGAAAAGGCTATAAAACACAAATCGCTGGAGCGCGCTCTTGATGAAAAAATCGGTGAAGAAGTGTATCAATCTTTGAGAGGTGAGCTGAGCAAAGCCCATGAATCAAAATCTTAAAAATTTTTACCAGCTACTGGGATTATCCTTGAGGGCGGGTAAGCTAGTGGTAGGCGAGACATTATGCCAAAAAGCGATAAGAATGCGAAAGGCGAAGCTGGTGATAATAAGCGAGGAGGCTTCGCCCAACACTTTAAAAAAATTTGTAAACATGTGTAAGTATTACAAAACGGATTACGTAGTAGTGGGAAGCAAAGAAATGCTGGGCAGGGCTGTGGGAAAAGGGAGTAGAACGGTTCTGGCAGTCACTGATGAAGGACTGAAAGAGGCGTTGCTTAAGCAGTTACAAAATTCAGAAATGCCGGTGCGGGGGTGATATATGAATGTCAGATATAAACGTGTACGTTACAACCAAAAAGGTAAGAAAAAACGCTGAGTCCCTGCTTGACAAGATAAAAGCGCTCAACAAGGATATCGACGATTATTTAAATAAGATAAAGGATATGGAGAACGCTTTGCAGCAGCAGGCAAAGGAAATGGAGGAAAGAAAGAAGGCTGAGGCATTGAAAGCCGAGAAGTCCAGGCAGAGCCAGCAGGAGGGCGACAGCAGAAAGTCCAGGCGCAGACAAGAAGAAAATCAGGCTGTTCATGAAGGCAAATCATCCAGAAAGCGACGTCCGAAGCCAAAGGACAAGCCAGCAAAGAACGTGATAGACGAATTCTTCTCTCAATCGGCAGTTGCTCAAAGCAAAGACAAAAAGGCAGATGTTGTCAAAGGTAAAGAAGAAGGTTTTTCCAAGCCCTTTACCGATGGAGGGAAGGCCAAGGCGCAAAAAACCAAGAAGGACTACTGGGAAGAGGAGCATCCTTCGGTTTACAATAAGCTTTTGAGAGAGAAGGAGAAAAAGAGTAAGAATGCGCAGCAGGCTGCTCAGCAGAAAGCTCCTGCCACTGCCGAGAGGAAGAAGGCTATTACCATAGGGGATAGGATAACGGTAAAGGAGCTTTCCGAGACCATCGGCATCCAGGTTGCCGAGATTATAAAACACCTTATGAAGTTGGGCGTCTTGGCTACAATAAATCAGGAGCTGGATTACGATACAGCTGCGCTGGTGGCCAGTGAGTTTGGCATCGAGCTGGAGAAAAAGCCCACTGTATCCTTTGAGGAAATGCTGGTGCAGGAAGACGTGGAGGACGACCCTGCAAGCTTACAGGAACGGCCACCGGTGGTTACAGTCATGGGCCACGTTGACCACGGCAAGACATCGCTCCTGGATGCCATACGCAACTCCCGCGTGACCGAACAGGAGGCCGGTGGGATTACGCAGCATATCGGCGCCTACATGGTGGAGGTCAACGGGAAATACATTACATTTATAGATACGCCCGGTCACGAAGCCTTTACCTCTATGAGAGCACGGGGCGCCAAGGTTACCGATATAGCCGTATTGGTGGTAGCGGCCGATGATGGCGTTATGCCTCAGACCATAGAGGCCATCAACCACGCCAGAGAAGCCAACGTGCCTATAATAGTGGCCATTAATAAAATCGATCTGCCAACTGCCAATCCTGAGCGCGTAAAGCGCGAGTTGGCAGAACAAGGGCTGCTGGTTGAGGAGTGGGGCGGTGATACCATAGCAGTGCCCGTATCTGCCTTCAAGAAACAGGGGATTGACAGCTTGCTGGAGATGATCCTGCTTGTGGCCGAGATGCAGGAACTCAAAGCCAATCCCAACAGGCTTGCAAAGGGTACCATCATTGAGGCAAAGCTGGATAAAGGGCGCGGGCCGGTTGCCACGGTGCTGGTTCAAAACGGAACCCTCCACGTCGGGGATGCAATCGTAGCAGGGACGACGTACGGCCGTGTGAGAGCCATGATGGACCACAATGGCAGAAGGCTGGAAAGCGCGGGGCCATCTGTGCCGGTTGAGGTGCTCGGGTTCTCCGATGTGCCCGAAGCCGGAGATATAATGTATGCAGTGGAGGACGACAAGCTGGCAAGACAGGTGGCCGAGGAACGCAAGGAGAAGCTGAAGGAGGCAAGCGCCCGTTCTACTCTCAAAGCGTCATTGGATGACCTATTTAACCAGATTGAACAGGGTGAGCTGAAAGAGCTAAAGCTCATCATCAAAGCCGATGTTCAGGGGACGACTGAAGCCGTTAAACAGGCGCTTGAACGCCTTTCAACTGAGAAGGTGCGCATAAGGACCATACACAGCGGTGTGGGCGCCATCACCGAGTCGGACGTGATGCTGGCATCGGCGTCTAACGCGATAATCATCGGATTTAATGTGCGGCCGCCAAGCAGCGTAATGGAGCTGGCCGAAAAGGAGAAGATCGATATAAGGCTGTATCGAGTGATATATGACGCCATTGAAGACGTGAAGGCTGCCATAAAAGGTATGTTTGAGCCGACTTACAAGGAAGTGGTGCTTGGGCATGCGGAGGTGCGAACCACCTTCAGGATATCCGGGGTTGGCACAGTTGCTGGTTGCTATGTGACAGACGGAAAAATAATGAGAAATGCACAGGTGCGCATTATAAGGGATGGCATAGTAATCCACGAGGGGCAGATAGCCTCGCTCAAGCGGTTCAAGGATGACGTCAGGGAAGTGGCAGCCGGTTACGAATGCGGGGTAGGTATAAGCAACTTCAACGATATAAAGGAAGGCGATATCATTGAAGCCTTTACTCAGGAAGAAGTCCAAAATGAATGAAATAAGCGGGTGATTGATATGTCTTATCAGAGAGCAGAAAGAATAGCTGAGGAGATTAAGAGAGAGCTTAGCGATATATTGCGCAGCCATGTAAGGGACCCTCGTATTACCGAAATGGTGTCCGTCGTAAAGGTTGAAGTATCCAAAGATTTGCGCCACGCTAAAATATACGTGAGCGTGTTGGGAGACAAGGAAGAAAAGCAGAAAACCATGGAAGGGCTTGATCGCGCAACCGGATTTATACGCAAGGAGCTGGGACAGAGGTTGGGATTGCGTTATGTGCCCGAAATACGCTTTATACTGGATGAATCGATAGAGTACAGCATTCACATAGCTCAAAAGATTGAGGAACTAAAGAAAAAAGAACAGGATGAGAATCAATGAGAGCCATTAAGCTTATGCCGGTTGTTGAAGCTTTAAAACGGGGCAAACATTTTGCCATCATTGCACATATAGCTCCTGATGGTGATACTATCGGGTCGTGCCTCGCACTGGCAAATTTTTTGATGGACCACGGAAAAACGGTTGAGCTGTATTGCCATGATGCACCACCCGAGAGCCTGGCCTTTTTGCAGGGTATCCGGAATTTTGTGAGGCCAGGTGAGAGTGGCGGAAGTCAAGCGCATTCCGCTTATTATGATGCGGTTGTGTGCCTAGATTGCAGCGACGAGGGAAGGCTGGGAGATGCGGCTTTCCTTCTCAAGCGGACATCTTGTACCATAAACATTGACCACCACGCCACCAATACCCTGTATGCCGGCATCAACGTGGTGGAACCAGGGGTTTCTTCAACTGCTGAGCTGGTCTTTGACCTGATACAGGAGATGGACGGGGATTATTTTTCTTTGCCTGTCTATGAGGCGATATACACCGGTATTGCCACCGACACGGGTGGCTTTGGGTTTAGCAATACCACCCCTGCAGCCCATCGAATAGCTGCACAGGTCATCGAATATGGTCTTGATGTGGACAGGTTGACCAGGTTGTTGTTTAGAAATACCACGCTGGCCAGGGTGAGGTTGCTGGCAAAGGTGCTGGATTCCCTGGAAATGCATTGCGATGACAAGGTGGCTTTTTTGATGGTAAGCAAGGTTATGCTGGAAGAGGCTGGGCTTGACGAAAACAATACCGAGGGAATAGTCAATTATGGCATAGACATCGTGGGGGTAGAGTGTGCAGCACTGTTTAAAGAGGTGGAGAAGGACAAGACCAAGGTGAGCCTGCGCACCAAAGGTGCCGTTGATGCAAGCGCTTTGGCCGTAAAGTTTGGCGGAGGCGGTCATGCACGAGCAGCTGGGTGTTTGATAAATGCAGGCATTGAAGAAGCAAAAGGGCAGGTTTTGGAAGCGCTGAAAGGTATGCTGGAATGAAAAGGAGTTGATGCACCATCGGTTTGGACGGGGTTATCAATGTCTTGAAACCGCCGGGGATGACCTCCAGCGATGTGGTGGTATATCTTCGTAGGTTGCTCAAAGTTAAGAAGGTAGGGCATACCGGTACTTTAGACCCGGGTGCTGCGGGTGTCCTACCCGTTTGCATCGGCAAAGCCACCAGGTTGGCCAGCCTCATCATTGATGAGGACAAGGTCTATCGCTGTGAAATGATCTTAGGGGTTGAGACTGATACTCTGGATTCGTATGGACGGGTCATTTCGACTTCGAATGATTATCCAACTTTTGAAGACATAAAGAGAGTCTTCGAAGAGTTTCGGGGGCGCGTCAAGCAGTCACCGCCTATGCATTCCGCTATAAAATACAAGGGTAAAAAGCTATATGAATATGCACGGCAGGGCCAGGAGCTGGATATCTCGGGGCTGGGGAGGGAAGTGACCATCTACCGAAATACCATATTGCAATACCTGCCGCCCAACAAGGTTCTGTTTGAGGTTGAGTGCTCCAAGGGTACATATATACGATCTCTATGCCGGGATATAGGGCGCAGATTGGGCTGTGGTGCCTACATGGGCTTTTTGCTGAGGTGCCGCACAGGAAGGTACACCATCGATGATTCCTATACGCTATACGAAATCGAGGAACATCTTTTAAAGGGAGAACTGGATAAGGTCATTATATCCATGGATAAAGCGGTCGAGGGGTTTGAAAGGGTCGATGTCCCATCCATGCACTATCAAAAGCTGATCAACGGTAATCCCGTTAAATTGGCTGCTCGGGCCTTAAAGCTTGAGAAATTGGACCACCAGGCCCCTATAAGGGTATACTGCAGGGGGCAGTTCATAGGAATAGGCATGGTCAAATTGGAGGAGGATTACATCCATATAAAAATGGACAAAGTACTGGTGTAAGGGGGCGGCTATGCAGGTAATATTTAATGAGAAAGGTGACCATTCGCTGGGGCATCCTGTAGCCATCGCGCTGGGAATGTTTGATGGAATTCACAAGGGGCATCAGGCTTTAATTGGGCGTTTAAAAGAGATAAAGCGCCGCTATGGATATACTACAATGGTATATACATTCAAGCAGCACCCTTTAAGCTGCTTGCCACCGCGGAAGGCTCCGCCGCAGATCATGAACCTGAACAAGAAGATACTGGAGTTTCATCGCATGGGAGTGGACATCCTTGTCCTCAACAATTTCGATGAGGGATTTGCGCGCACAGCGCCCCGGGAATTCATACAGCGGTTCTTGCTTGAAAAATACGACGTGCGCTACATCGTGGTGGGATACAACTACCGTTTTGGCTATAAGGGAAGCGGTGATGCACACCTTCTGATTCGAATGGGCAAAGAAAAGGGTTTTGAAGTTGTGGTCGTGCCACCTGTCAAGGTTGGCGGGGAAGTGGTCAGCAGCAGCTTGATCCGCAAAACCATACAGCAGGGGCATGTGGCAAGGGCATGGCAGTATCTAGGGAGTCCTTATTCCATCAACGGCGAAATAGTACGCGGTGCCGGGCGGGGAAAAACGCTGGGGTATCCTACGGCCAACTTGGACATTGGTTCAAAAAACATGGTGATTCCCAAGTTTGGTGTGTACCTGACGTGCTGCAATCTGGATGGGCAGTGGCTTTGGGGAGTTACCAACATAGGACGAAACCCCACGTTTGATCAGTCTGGCCTGCATATAGAGACATTTTTCTTAGGCTACCAAGGTGGAGAGCTGTACGGCAAACGCACCAGGCTATATTTCTTGAGGTATATAAGGGAGGAAAGGCGGTTTCCCTCAAAGCAGGAACTGGTACAGCAGATGGACCGCGATATAGCGGTAGCCAAAAATCTCATTTACAAAATGTTCAATGTGTGATAAAATAACACTCGAGCAATTAACCACTTCCTTGGTTTTACGTGCCTCCGGCGTAATACTAAGGTTGTGGCGGTTATATTAGAATGCAATGGAGGTGACGAAGGAATGGACAAGGAACTGAAGAGGCAGATCATCGATGCCTATAAGCTCCATGAGAATGATACCGGTTCTCCCGAAGTGCAGATCGCGTTGCTCACCGAGAGGATCAATCATTTGACCGAACATCTGAAAGTACACAAAAAGGACCATCATTCTCGTAGAGGGCTTCTCATGATGGTTGGCAGGAGACGTGCTTTGCTTAATTACCTCATGAAGAAGGATATTGAGCGTTATCGTGCTATTGTGTCAAAGCTGAATTTGAGAAAATAGAAGGTGGAGCGGGGATGCCCGCTCCATTGCTTATTATGCATCTGTTTAAAAATAGTGCTGGCTGGTCTGCGGCGTATACCGCCATCCCATGCTATTGTGAGTAGAATGTTGCAGATAATCGACAGAATTTATCTTCAATTAAGAAGGCAAATAATAATAGAAGAAAAATCTGGTGAATGAGGTAAACTAAATGTGTTTAAGTTTTATTTAAACCTTATGATAACTAGAATTAAGCATGAAAGGAGATGAATGCTTGGTAATGGAACACAGGATATACACCACAGAGGTTGCAGGTGCCAAAATCACGGTCGAGGTAGGAAAGCTGGCTGAACAAGCCAATGGCGCTTGTACTGTACAGTGCGGCGATACCGTGGTGTTTGTGTCGGCTACAGCTTCCGACGAACCCAGGGAAGGGATAGATTTCTTCCCGCTTACCGTGGATTTCGAGGAAAAGCTGTACGCTGTAGGGCGCATCCCTGGAGGATTTATAAAGAGGGAAGGTAAACCCACCGATAAGGCCATATTGACCGCCAGGCTGATCGACAGGCCTTTAAGGCCTCTGTTCCCCAAAGGGTACCGTAACGATGTGCACATAGTGGCCATGGCTTTATCGGTAGACCCCGACTATCCACCTGATGTGTTTGCCATGCTGGGTTCCTCCATCGCATTGAGCATTTCAGATATCCCCTTCCTTGGGCCCACGGGTTCGGTGGCTGTGGGGATGATCGATGATCAATTTATCATAAATCCAACCAATCAGCAGAGGGAGAAGAGCAAGCTACACCTGATCGTTTCGGGCACAAAAGATGCAATACTCATGGTAGAGGCAGGAGCAAATGAAGTGACCGAGGCTGAGATGCTGGATGCAATAATGTTTGCCCACCAGTATATCAAGGAGCTGGTGGAATTCCAGGAAAAGATCATTGAAGAGGTTGGGAAGCCCAAACGCCAGGTTGAGCTGTATGCACCCGACCCCGAGGTGGAAGCTCAGGTAAGGGAATATGCCACCGAAAAGATAAGGGAAGCCGTCAGAACGCCCGATAAACGGGAACGCGAACAGAAGATGAGCGCAATAGAGAAGGAAGTCGTGGAACATTTTGCTGAGACCTTCCCTGAAAAAGAGGCCGATATCAAAGAAGTGCTCAACATAATAACCAAAGAAGTTGTTCGCACCATGATACTCAAGGAAGGCATAAGGCCCGACGGGAGGACACCCAAGGAGATCCGGCCCATACACTGCGAAGTGGGGTTGCTCCCGCGTACCCACGGTTCAGCATTGTTCCAGCGCGGGCAAACTCAGGTGCTTACCACCTGTACTCTGGGAGCGCTGGGCGATGTTCAGATACTCGATGGGCTGTGGGAAGAGGATTTCAAGCGCTATATGCACCACTACAACTTCCCGCCCTATAGCGTCGGTGAGGCACGGCCAATGAGGGGTCCCGGTAGGCGCGAGATAGGTCACGGCGCGTTGGCTGAGCGGGCGCTGGAACCCATGATTCCCAGCGAAGAAGAATTCCCCTATACCATTCGCTTGGTGTCTGAAGTGATGAGCTCCAACGGTTCTACTTCTCAGGCCAGCGTATGTGGAAGCACATTGGCTCTTATGGATGCGGGTGTACCCATAAAAGCGCCGGTGGCGGGGATAGCCATGGGCTTGATCAAAGACGACGAAACCGGACAAGTGGTAATACTATCCGATATCCAAGGATTAGAGGATGCTACAGGTGATATGGACTTTAAAGTGGCCGGTACCGCAAAAGGCATTACCGCAATACAGATGGACATCAAGATAATGGGCATTGACCGAAACATACTGGAAATGGCTTTGGAGCAGGCACGAGAAGGGCGCTTATTTATACTGGATAAAATGATGCAGGCCATATCCGAGCCGAGAAAAGAGGTATCGCCTTTTGCTCCAAAGATTGTTTCCACCACCATCAGCCCTGAGAAGATCCGAGAGGTGATCGGCCCTGGCGGTAGAACCATTAACAGGATAATAAGCGAAACGGGTGTAAAGATCGATATACGAGAGGACGGAAGAGTGTATATATACTCTCCCAATATAGAGGATGCCAAGAGAGCACTAACCATGATAGAGAACATAACCAGGGATGTGGAAGTGGGCCAGATCTACTCCGGAAAAGTGCTGCGCATTACCGATTTCGGCGCGTTTGTTGAAATACTGCCGGGGAAGGAAGGCCTGGTTCACATCTCCAAGCTGGCCCACGAAAGGGTCAGACGAGTTGAAGATGTAGTAAAGGTAGGTGATGAGATTACCGTTAAGGTAACCGACATCGACGAACTGGGACGCATCAACCTCTCCAGAAAGGATGTGTTACCACCTCCTCCAAAAAGCGAGGTGAACAAGCGAATGCCTCAACATCATCAACGCAGAACAGGTAGCTATCCTTTAAGAAGACAACACAAATAAAACATAAACTGTTTTACAGTTTATGTTTTATTTTATTTTTATCACATATCTTTTCACCCGCTGAATACCTATTTTAATGGGATATTTTATTCAGGGGTGAAAAGATTTTATGGTCATTGTCTTGAGAAAAAGGACCTTAATCCTGTGCTTTGCGGTGGCCGCACTGGTGGCCTTTATTCTATCTTCAGGGCGTGGCGAAACGCTGTACGCGCTCAACTACCTGTCATCAGGAAACCCGATATACAAGGGAGATGGATCACGGCCCCGGGTTGCCTTTGAGTGCAACGTGGTATGGGGTACCGAATATGTGCCCGCAATGCTGGATATATTCAAACAACACGGCATAAAGATCACCTTTTTTATAGGGGGAGAATGGGCCGAGCAAAATCCCGAGCTGCTGAAGAGGATGGTACAGGAGGGGCATGAGCTGGGCAACCACGGATACAGCCATAAGTACCACAGCAAGCTTAACTTTGAACAAAACCGAGAGGAGATAATGAAAGCTGAGAAGGCGATAGAAAGGATAACGGGAGTTAAGACCCGCCTTTTTGCACCGCCTTATGGGGATTTCAACAAGACCACCCTGCAAGCTGCTCAGTCCCTGGGGTACAAGACCATCATGTGGAGCATCGATACCATTGACTGGAGAGGCGACGGGGTCGACAGCATCATCAAGAGGGTGTTTAAAAATCCCCACAACGGCGCTTTTATCTTAATGCATCCAACGGAAGACACCATAGAGGCGCTACCTGTAATCATAAACGGACTTCGCCAGAGAGGGTATGAAATTGGGCGCATATCCGATTTGTTGAATGAATGAAAATCCAACGCATATCTGGGCATAACCTAAATTTCTAAAATAATTATAGAAGAATCCATGATATTTTGATAAAATACTCTCTGAAACTAAAAAGTCAAATAAGAAAGGTGAAATGAATGTATAAGAGGTACCAACTTGAAAATGGGATACGAATCGTAACAGAGAAAATTCCTTATTTTCGGTCGGTGTCGATAGGTGTATGGTTTGCGGCGGGGTCTCTTTACGAGGATTTCGAGAGCAGCGGTATACCGCATTTTATCGAGCATATGCTCTTTAAAGGTACTAAAAATCGTACTGCTAAGCAGATTGCTCAGGCCATGGACGCTGTGGGAGGTCAGCTGAACGCCTTTACGGCAAAGGAATGTACCTGCTATTACAGCAATGTGATCGATGAACACCTGCCACGGGCTATAGACGTCCTGTCGGATATGATTACCAATTCCTTGTTGGACCCCGTTGAGATGGAAAAGGAAAAGGGCGTCGTGCTGGAAGAGATACTGATGTATGAGGATTCGCCAGAGGACCTGGTGCATGACCTATTGGCTGAAGCCTTGGTGGGTAAGCACCCCCTGGCAAATTCCATACTGGGCAGCCAAAGGTTCATACTTGACCTCAACCGTGAGATGCTGGTTTCTTTTTTGGATGAGAAATATTTGCCACAAAATACGGTGATATCGGTAGCCGGCAACTTCGATGAACAGCAGTTGATCGATTTGTTAGAAAAATTTTTCGGGAATTGGAAGAAAGAGTCGGGTAGTGCCGTGGGACAATGCAGCGTCCCGGTGCCCCTTTATCAGTCGAGAAACCTCTTTAAATGGAAGGATATAGAGCAGGTACACATGTGTATTGGGTATCCAGGGATACCGCTGGGACAGGATGATGTGTATCCTCTCATGATATTCAACAACCTCTTGGGCGGGGGTATGAGCTCACGGCTTTTTCAGAACATAAGGGAGGACAAAGGTCTGGTGTATTCCATCATGTCCTATCCCTCTTTTTACACCTGCGGTGGTCTGTTTACCATCTATGCGAGCATGAAGCCTTCGCAGGCCAAGAAAGTGGCGGATTTGATCATGGAGGAGATACAGAAAATCAAGACAGAGGGTATTTCACGCGATGAGTTCAATACTGCCAAAGAGCAGCTGAAGGGCAATTACATTTTGGGGCTGGAAAGCAGCAGTAGTAGGATGAACGCCATAGGAAAGTCCGAACTGCTTTTAGGAGTGGTTAGGACCCCAGAAGAGATACTTACCAAGATTGGAAACGCCACAATGGACGACGTGATGAGGGTGGTAGATCAGGTTTTGTCTCCTGATACCATGGCCATTGCGGTGGTGGGTCGTGAAAACGTGCTGGAAGGCACCAGCTGTACCGCGTCTTGAGTTGCGGGTTGCATAAAGCTGTGCGCGAGGATATAATAATCAATGAAATGCAAAAAGAAAATACAAAGGAGGCTACAATGGCAATAAAGGAAGAACAAGTGGATTACATCGAAGCTGTAAGGCAGCTGATAGATGATAAGAACCTTAAATACCATATAGTGACATATGGCTGTCAGATGAACGTCCATGATTCCGAAAAACTGGCCGGCATGCTGCTTGAAATGGGCTACCAGGAAACGCCCAACATTGAAGAAGCCGACCTCATACTTTTCAATACCTGCTGCGTACGCGAGCATGCCGAGCAGAGGGTCTATGGAAATGTGGGAGCACTGCAGCCATATAAGCGCAAAAAGCCAAACCTCATCATTGGTGTTTGTGGGTGCATGATGCAGCAAAAGGGAGCGGCCGAGGAGCTCATAAAGAAGTTCCCGTTTGTGGATCTGGTGTTTGGCACGCACAACTTGCACCATTTTCCCAAGCTGCTGTATGAAGCGTTGTCATCTGAACATTCGGTTGTGGAAGTGCTGGACGAAGAAGGAGGAATCATAGAAGGGTTAAGGCCGCACAGAGCCACAGGCGTGTCGGCTTATATTACCATAATGTACGGATGCAATAACTTCTGCACCTATTGCATCGTTCCGTATGTTCGCGGTCGCGAGAGGAGCCGGAACCCCCAGGATATATTAGACGAAGCCAGAGAGCTGGCACGGCAGGGCTACAAGGAGGTTACTTTGCTGGGGCAAAACGTGAATTCCTATGGCAAGGACCTGGGCGGTGAGTACCTGTTTCCGGACCTGCTGAGGGATGTGAATAAAATCGAGGGCATTGAAAGGATCAGGTTTGTTACCTCCCATCCGAAGGACCTATCCCAGGACCTCATAGACGCGATGGCAGAGTGTGAAAAGGTGTGCGAACACATTCACTTGCCGCTCCAGGCGGGAAGCGATCGCATACTTCGCAAGATGAACAGGCATTATACCAGAGAGGATTATCTGAAGCTGGTGGACAGGCTTCGCGAGAGGATTCCCGGTATAGCCATTACTACAGATATAATAGTCGGTTTCCCGGGAGAGACCGAAGAGGACTTTCAAGATACACTGGACATGGTGAGAAGGGTGCAGTATGATTCGGCGTTTATGTTTATGTACTCTCCGCGAAGGGGTACACCGGCTGCTAGCATGCCTGATCAGGTAGATGAGGAGGTCAAGAAGGATAGGCTAAACAGGCTGATAGAGCTTCAGACCGAGATAAGCAAGGCTAAAAATCAGCAGTACCTGGACAGGGTTGTTGAGGTGCTGGTGGAAGGCGTGAGCAAGAACAACCCCGAGAAGCTATCGGGCAGAACCCGTACCAATAAGCTTGTCCATTTCCCGGGAGATGAGAGCTTGACAGGACAGCTTGTGAAAGTGAAGATTACGCTCCCCAAAGCCTGGACGCTGGATGGGATTTTGGTGTGATAATTATCAATGCTTGCAGCTAACAGTACTTGCAGCTAACAGTAATGGTAGAGAGATAGAGGTATTGATGATGGGGAGGTTTTTATATGGCTGGTCTTACTCCCATGATGCAGCAATACATGAAAATCAAAGAGCAATATAAAGATGCTCTTCTTTTTTTTAGGCTGGGGGACTTTTACGAGCTGTTCTTTGACGATGCTGTAATAGCGTCGAGAGAGCTGGAGATAGCGCTGACCGGCCGGGATTGCGGCTTGAAAGAGCGTGCTCCCATGTGCGGCGTTCCCTATCACTCGGTTGAAGGGTACATTGCCAGATTGATCGAAAAGGGCTACAAAATTGCCATATGCGAACAGATGCAGGACCCGGAAGAGGCCAAGGGCCTGGTGGAGCGGCAGGTGGTAAGGGTTATAACGCCCGGCACGGTGCTGGAAGACTCCATGCTGGAGGAAAAGAGCAACAACTACCTTGTTTCCATATTCAAGGATGGATCCAATTTCGGTTTTTCAATAGTGGACGTGTCAACCGGCGAATTCTACGTCAGCCAAATTACAGGAGAAAACGCTGAAGCCAAGCTGATGGACGAGCTGTCCAGGGTTAGTCCGCGGGAGATATTGATAAACCAGAGCGCCGAGCTTGATCAGCACCTGCTGGGCACATTGAAAGAGCGGTGTTCGCCCTTTATCACCCTTTATCACGAGTGGGCCTACAGCTACAATTCCGCCTACCAGAAGCTCATACAGCATTTTTCGGTGCATTCTCTGGAAGGATTTGGCTGTCAGCACATGGATTACGGCATCTGCGCAGCCGGCGCGCTGATGGAGTACCTGACCGAGACGCAAAAAAACGCCCTGCGCCATATAACCCGCATTAAGCCCTATTACCTTGAGTCCTACATGGTGCTTGACGCCGCCACCAGGAGAAACCTCGAACTTACCGAGACCATACGGGGGAAGGACAAAAGGGGTTCGCTGCTGTGGTTGCTCGATAAGACCAGCACTGCCATGGGTGGCCGACTCATAAGGAAGTGGATACAGCAACCACTCATAAAAAAGGAAGAAATAGAGTACCGGCTGGATGGGGTTGAGGAGCTTTGCAGCGACAGGATTTTGCTGGATGACCTGTGCGCCATGCTGAAGCGTGTCTACGACCTTGAGAGGCTGATGGCACGCATATCTTACGGCACTGCCAACGCACGGGACCTGCTCTCCCTCAAGCAGTCGGTGAAGAATTTACCCGATATAAAAAAGCTGCTGGAACATTGCAAGTCCGCCATACTCAAAGATGCATACGTTAACCTGGATACATTGGATGACATATACAACCTGATTGAGGAGTCCATTGCCGAAGACCCTCCGCCCACCATCAAGGAGGGCAATATCATAAAGGACGGATACGACGCCCAGCTTGACCAGTACCGAAGAGCCATGCGGGAGGGCAAAGAGTGGATTGCTTCTCTTGAACAGAAGGAAAGGGAGAAGACCGGCATAAAGAACTTGAGGGTGGGCTTCAATAAGGTGTTTGGCTACTATATCGAGGTCACCAAGTCCTATTACGATATGGTGCCCGAATACTATATACGCAAGCAAACTTTGGCCAATGCCGAACGATATATCACTCCCGAGCTTAAGGAGATGGAGGATGCCATTTTGGGCGCAGAGGAAAAGAGCGTTCAGCTGGAATACCAGCTCTTTTTGAAAATTAGGGAGGAGATTGCCAGGCACGTTGATAGAATACAGGCCACAGCTCAAATAATCTCGACGCTGGATGTTTTATGCTCCCTGGCAAGGGTGGCCATAGAGAACGATTATGTGCGCCCCGAGATTACTACTGACGGCATTATTTCCATAAAAGAGGGGCGACACCCTGTAGTGGAAAAAACCCTGCCCAGCGGTATGTTTGTGCCCAACAACACATACCTCGACAAGTCGGACCATCGCTTGATGATAATCACCGGCCCCAATATGGCCGGGAAAAGCACTTACATGAGGCAGGTGGCTCTCATAGTTCTCATGGCCCAGATAGGCAGCTTTGTTCCTGCCCGTGAGGCCAAAATCGGCATAGTAGATAGAATATTTACGCGTATCGGTGCATCGGATGATCTGTCTGCCGGTCAAAGCACCTTTATGGTAGAGATGAACGAGGTGGCCAATATACTGCACAATGCCACTCCAGACAGCCTGCTTATACTAGATGAGATCGGCCGCGGGACAAGCACCTTTGATGGACTGAGCATCGCATGGGCCGTGATAGAATATATCTGCACGCAAAAGTCTCTGGGCTGCAAGACCCTGTTTGCCACCCACTATCACGAGCTCACCGAGCTGGAGGGCAAGCTGCCGGGCGTCAAAAACTACTGCGTATCAGTCAAGGAGCAGGGGGACAATATCATATTTTTGAGGAAGATTGTAAGAGGTGGTTCTGACAAGAGCTTCGGGATACAGGTGGCCAAGCTGGCCGGTCTTCCCGAACCAGTCGTTGAGAGGGCCAAGGCCATACTGTCCCAGCTTGAAGAGTCTGACATCGCCAATAAAAGCTCTGCTGCCACCTCCTCTGTAACCGAGAAAAAGCCCACGGGTGAGCAGCTTTCATTTTTTATCCCGAAGCCTTCAGAGATTGAAGAGGAGCTAAAGAGCATCGATGTGTTGAATATCACTCCCATGGAGGCTATGAATATTCTGTACCGTTTGGTTGAGAAGGCAAAAAAACAATAGGAGGGGATCCTTTGCCCAAGATCAATATACTAGACGAGTTTACCATAAATCAAATAGCGGCGGGCGAGGTGGTTGAAAGGCCGGCATCGGTGGTAAAAGAGCTGGTGGAGAATTCCATAGATGCCAGCAGCTCTGCCATTACGATAGAGATAAAAGATGGCGGCATACCATTCATCAGGGTTACCGACAATGGAGAAGGTATGGACCAGCAGGATGCCCGGCTTTGCTTTGAGCGCCATGCCACCAGCAAGATCAGGTCCAGCGACGACCTTTATGAGATCCGTTCTCTGGGCTTCAGGGGTGAGGCGCTGGCCAGCATAGCGGCTATCTCGCAGGTGGAGATATTCACACGGCCGCGTAACTCCCTGTCGGGCACTCACGTCATCAATCACGGCGGCAATGTCATATCGGTACAGGAGGTGGGGTGCCCTGAGGGCACCACTGTGATTGTTAGAAACATATTTTACAATACGCCGGCGCGGCTTAAATTCCTCAAGGCTCCCAGGACAGAGGCGGCGTACATCAGCGATTTGGTCGCCAAGCTCATACTTGCCCACCCAGAGATTTCCTTTCGTTATATAAATAACGGCAAGGCTGTATACCATTCCTCGGGAAATGGCGATTTGTTATCGGCCATAATATCGGTATACGGAAGGGATGTAAGAGAACAGGTTATCAAGATAGATAGAAGCGACGATAAAAGCGGTCTATCACTTTATGGGTATTTAGGCAGGCCATCGCTTGCCAGGATGAACCGCAACCACCAGTCGTTTTTTGTCAACGGGCGCTACGTAAAAAGTTCGCTGCTGTCAAGGAGCCTGGAGGACGCCCATCGCTCTTATCTGCCTCTCCATCACTTTCCGTGGGCTGTTCTGCATATAAGCATACCGACCAGCCAAGTTGACGTAAACGTGCACCCTGCAAAGACTGAGGTAAGGTTCAGGAAGGAAGAAGAGGTGTACTCGCTCATATTCCAGTGGATCAGGGAGACGCTTGAGGCGCACCCATATATCCCAGATATAAAACATGAGGTCATTCAAGGAGTAAACCGTCTTGATGCTCCAAATCAAGATGAGGGGGGAGATGATGATAAGGTTGATGCGGGCTCTCAGCAACTAAAACTTAAGCAGGAACAGGTATCATTTTTAACAAGGCCCGCAAAACAGCAGGTCAAACATGTTTATATAGATGCTGACAGTTTTGAACGACAGGAGAAAAAATATGCCAATGAGGGTTTAGATCAAGAAATTTATGTGCATAATATAAATGAGCTGGTAAATTTTAAGATTGTTGGGAGAATCTTTTCAACTTATGTTATAGTAGAAGGGGAGGACAGCGTATTCTTCATAGACCAACATGCGGCCCATGAACGGTTGATATACGAGGAGCTACAGGCAAGCCTGGCGCAGCGCAAGGTTGCTAGCCAGCAGCTGGTGCCCCCGGTGATACTCCAGCTTTCACACGATGAGTATATGTTGATCGAAGAGGCCATGGATATTTTCAAGTCACTGGGGTTTGAGCTGGAACCGTTTGGAGGAAACGCATGGGCCGTAAGGGGTATACCGGCTGTACTGAGCGGGGCGAGTATCAAGGAGCTGTTTTACAATGTTTTGGACCAGTGGAAGGGGGAGCGAGATGCACATCTCTCGATCGCATTCAAACCACATGATATCATGAAAATAGCCTGCAAGCACGCCGTAAAGGCGCGGGATCCCCTATCAGAGAGGGAAATTCTGTCCCTGCTTAACGACATCCAGGACAAAAAGATCCCTTTGACCTGTCCGCATGGAAGGCCAATCGTAGTAACCATTACCAAGCACGAGCTGGAGAAGAAGTTCAAAAGGATACAGTAGGGGGAATTGAAAGATGGAGAAAAAGCCTTTGGTGGTGATCGTAGGGCCAACTGCTGTAGGAAAGACCAGGCTGTCCATTGAGCTTGCCAAGGCTTTGAACGGAGAGATCGTCTCGGCCGACTCCATGCAGATATACAGGTATATGGATATAGGCACTGCGAAGCCTACAGCGGAAGAGCGACAGGGGATACCCCATCACATGATGGACATCATCGATCCGGGTCAGGAGTTCAGCGTGGCGGAATACCAGAGACTGGCGACTCAGGCAATTGATGATATACACAGTAGAAATAAGCTTCCCATAGTGGTGGGGGGTACGGGCCTGTACATAAAATCCTTGCTGTATCCCATGAATTTTACCGATGCTTCCTATGACCAGGAGTTCAGGAAAGAACTCCAGCGCCAGGCTGAGACCATGGGGAAAGAATACCTTCATAAGAAGCTTCAGGCTGTGGATCCCAAAACGGCTGCGCGGCTTCACCCCAACGATGTGCGCAGGGTGATCAGGGCTCTGGAGGTATATCATCTGACCGGGAAGCCCATGTCGGAATACAATCAGGAACTGGAAAAGATGGACTATAAATATAACGTGGCCATGATAGGGCTTACCATGGACAGGGCAAAGCTGTACGAGAGGATTAACCAGCGAGTGGATGAAATGATAGAAAAGGGATTGCTGGATGAGGTAAAGCAGCTGCTTGACAGGGGTTATACCAGGGATATGATATCCATGCAGGGCCTAGGTTATAAAGAGCTGATCGATTACCTTCAGGGCAGGGTATCGCTTGAAGAAGCGATATACATCTTGAAGCGGGAGACGCGCCGGTATGCAAAACGCCAGCTCACCTGGTTCAGGGCCCAAAAGGATATCGCATGGGTGGATGTGGATCAGTTTGAATCGCATGAAGCCCTGGCCGAGTGGTGCCTGGCTTATATAAAAGAAAAGTTAAACATAAATCCTTAAAATCATCTTTTAAACAATTGAAAAATCGTATATAATATTAACAAAATAATATTAACAAAATAAGGTATAAATTTTACATATTATTTTTGAAGGGTGGTTAATTGAAATGGCAAACAAGGTGACGATTCTTTTGCAAGATGCCTATCTCAATCAGCTGCGCAAGGAACGGATACCTGTTACTATTCACCTGATCAACGGGTTTCAGCTCAAAGGGCTGATCAAGGGTTTTGACAATTTCATCATCCTGTTTGAGAGCGAAGGCAAACAGATGATGATATATAAGCATGCTGTTTCTACCGTAACCCCAGCCCGACAGGTTACCTTCGCCAGCGCTAATAACAACAATGCGTCCAATAATAACGCCAATGCCAACAAGGAAAAGGCAAATTCGCCTGAGGCTACCGGTCAAAGTTAAAATTAAATGGTTTTGATAGGCTTTACTCAATTTTGGAGCGAGATCCTTTGGCTTTATAAGCTGGTACAGCGTTACAGCTTGGCCAAAGGGTTTCGCATTTAAGGGGGAGAATTTTTGCGTTGAGGTCAAAGTTGATGCAACGACTGTACAACGATTTGGCCATACCGCAAAAGGTCGCTGAATTCGTCCAAGATGCCCATGATGAGGTAAGGGGGGCATTTGAAAGGATAGATGCGCTGCGGGAATACCATCAGGCCAGAGTGCTGAAATTTATGAATGAGTGCCAGGTCAGCCAGAGGCACTTCTATCCTTCTACGGGTTATGGCTATGGGGATGAAGGTCGTGACACCCTGGATAGGTTATACGCTGCCGTGTTTGGAGGGCAGGACGCTTTAGTGCGCCCCCAGTGGGCTTCTGGAACCCATGTCATAAGCGACTGCCTGTTTGCCCTGACAAGGCCGGGCGACATCATTCTGTCGATTACCGGAAAGCCATATGATACTCTGGAGCAGGTCATTGGCCTGGGGAAGCAGCCATCTGACGGTTCACTGGCTGAGTGGGGAGTGGGCTACAAGCAGGTTGATTTGACTCCCGAAGGGAATATCGACATGCCGGCTGTGCTGTCATTGTTGGAGGACCAGAGGGTAAAGCTGGTTTTGATACAGCGCTCAAGGGGATACAGCCTGCGGCCATCGCTGTCTGTGCTGCACATCAAAAAGGCTATACAGGGTATCAAGAACAAGAGGAGCGACGTGTTGGTGCTGGTTGACAACTGCTACGGCGAGTTTACTGAGGAACTGGAACCGTGCCATGTAGGTGCAGATGTAGCTGTGGGGTCGCTTATAAAGAATCCCGGGGGTGGATTGGCTCCGACGGGAGGATATGCTGTTGGTACCAGCAAAGCCATTGAGAAACTGTCATATCGCCTGACCTGCCCAGGGGTGGGGAGGGAAGTGGGGTCATATGCTGCCCAGTATACGCCGTTTTATCAGGGCTTATTTCTTGCTCCCCATGTGGTGGGAGAAGCGCTAAAAGGTGCTGTGCTGACAGCAAAGGTGTTTCAGCAACTAGGCTATGCAGCATCGCCCAGCTGGGATGAACCGCGATTCGACATAATACAGTCAATACAGCTAAAGAGCGCAGAAGAGCTCATTGCTTTCTGTCAGGCCATACAATCGGCTTCGCCGGTGGACAGCCATGTGCTCCCTCATCCCTGGGATATGCCTGGCTATCAACATCAGGTAATCATGGCTGCTGGCACGTTTGTCCAGGGAGCGTCGATTGAACTGAGCGCAGATGCGCCACTCGTACCGCCGTATGTGGTGTACCTGCAGGGCGGCTTGACTTATGAGCACGTGAAGCTTGCCTTGATGAAAGTGCTAGCTCAAATGTGCCATAAAGGATTTATCAACCTCACATGATATCGTTTTAATATTTAATATAAATTGGTGGGGTATCTCAATATATTGATGATATCATCTGAGAAATCGTATTACACCTATTACTTTGCCTAAGATTGTAACTTCACGCACTATAATGGGGTCCATATAATGGTTCTCGGGTTGGAGCCTTATATGGTCCTTTTCTTTATAAAACCTCTTAACGGTGGCTTCGTCTCCTATCAAGGCAACCACGATGTCCCCGTTTTCGGCATGCGGCTGCTGTTTGACTATCACGTAATCGCCGTCCCAAATCCCCGCCTCAATCATGCTCTCGCCTTTAACCCTCAGCATAAAGACATGGCTGTTTGGCAGCATTTCTGCTGGAATGGGGAAGGTATCCTCGATGTTTTCAACCGCCAGTATGGGCCTGCCCGCGGTTACCTGGCCTACAATTGGAACATTGACCACCTCTTTTTTGGATAAAAAGGTGGTGTCCTCCAGGATCTCTATAGCTCTGGGCTTTGTGGGATCCCTTCGTATAAAACCGTTCTTTTCGAGCCTTTCAAGATATCCATGCACAGTGGATGTCGACCTTATGCCCAGGCCTTCGCATATCTCGCGTACCGAAGGCGGGTATCCCTTGGTTTTGAGCTCTTTCTTTATAAACTCCAGTACCTTTCGCTGTTTGTCGGTGATGTTCTGGTACATGACTGCTGCTAAACCCCTTTCTGTATTTTGCTGGATGTCATTATTATAGCACTCCAGAGGCATAAAATCAAACACATGTTCGCAAATTTGCGTTTTACCTCCTTGACAACGAACATAAGTTCGTGTAAAATATGATCAAAAGCACGAACATAAGTTCGGATTTACGGGTATGAGGAGGTAAACGCCGTGCCAAGGCAAATCAGGATCAAATCCAAAACCAGGTTTTGCATATTCCTGACGGTATTTATAGCCCTGTTTATTTCGCTCATAGCGGCTGTATGGAATGGAGGAAAAGCTGCCAGCGATGTGGATTGGATAGAGGTGGAGGTGGTAGAAGGGGAGACCCTCTGGCACATTGCCCAGCGCACCTTACCGCCGCGCACCGATATCCGGGAGTACATACGCCAGATAAGGGAAGCCAACCAACTGGAGAGCTGCAATATAAGAGTGGGGCAAAAGCTGTTTATACCTATTAAGGGAGGATTTTAATCCTCCCTTAATTTTATCACCCGCGCGGCCATGCGGCGCTTTTCATCGCTGATAGCGGCGTAATGCTTGCGCGTTGTGTTGACGTCTTTGTGGCCCAGCACGTCGGCCACCAGGTATATGTCGCCGGTTTCGCGGTAGAGGGTGGTGCCATAGGTGCTTCTAAGCTTGTGCGGAGATATGTTTTTAAGCGGGGATACCAATTTTGCGTACTTTTTAACTAGATTCTGTACCGCACGGTTGCTTATCCTGCGCCTCTGAAGGGATAAAAACAGCGCATCCTCGTGTCCGGGCAGGGCTTCAATTTTTTTTCGCTCCTCCAGGTACTCCAGCAGCGCTTTTCTGACTTCATCTCCGAAGTAAAGGATTACCTGGTTACCTCCCTTGCGGGTAACCCTGAAGCCGTTTACGCTGAAATCCAAATCGGATATGTTGAGGCCCACGCACTCGCTTATGCGTATGCCTGTACCCAGGAATACCGTCAAAATGGTTATATCCCTGAGCCTGGTGTACTGGTGATAGCGTTTCTGCCTTTCGGTCAGCCCTTCTCCGGTTTCAACGGTATCCAACAACCGGGCCACTTCGTCAGGTTCAAGGCGAATGATGGGCTTTTCGTGAATCTTGGGGAGGTCGACCAGCGCGGCCACGTTTTTGTCCAGCTTTTCGTTCTTAAAGTAATAGGCAAAAAACGAGCGCAGGGCAGACAGCTTGCGGGCTTTGCCGGGCTCGTGGTTTTGATGCTCGACATCCGGAGCAGAAGGCCTGCTGTAATAGGTGAGGTATTCGAGGAACATCTCGATATGGACGGCTTTGACGCGGTTTAAGTCTTCCAGGGTAAATCGCGAAAAAGGGGTTATGTGGCTAAATTCCTCTACTTGAGACGTTAGAAACTCGAAAAATAGCCTCAAGTCGTAAGCATAGTTTATTCGTGTGAGTATGGAAGTGTTGGGCTCAATGGCACGGAAGAAATCCCTGCAAAATTCGGGAAGTTCCTGCAGAACAGCCCTCAGCTTTAATATGTTTTGCTGGTTCTGTTGTGCACTGAATGGTTTTTGCTCAGACACAGGGAAAGACCTCCCTTACGGTTTAATTTAACAATACTCTTCGTAAAACTTGTATTTTGCGCATAGTTATTTATCCCTCACATTGGCTTTTCCCTTCTTCAGTCTGAGAAGCATTTTGAGCCTTTTTGGAAGTGGCCTGTTTGATGGCCAATCTGGCCAGTTCATCGCAGCGATTGTTCTTTTCATCATCGCTGTGTCCCTTTACTTTAATCCACTGTACTTTGTGGATGGAGCTAAGCTCGATAAGCCGCTTCCACAAATCCTGATTGGCCACCGGCTGCTTGTTGGAGGTTTTCCAATTTTGTTGCTGCCATTTATTTATCCAGCCCTTATCAAACGCATCAAACAGATACGCGCTGTCGGTATAGATCTTAACCATGCACGGCTCTTTCAGCATTTCAAGGGCTTTTATGGGCGCCATCAGCTCCATGCGGTTGTTGGTGGTGTTTTCCTCGTAGCCATATATTTCCTTTTCAATGCCCTTGTATGACAGTATGGCCGCCCAGCCACCCGGGCCGGGGTTACCGCTACAGGCTCCATCGGTGTAGATTATAACCTCTTTCATCTTGTTTTTTCATCCTTCACATGGTTTATGGTTTTTCCCAGTGCTTGTGACTTGAGGGCGCACGCGTTCACTGCTTCGATGACGGCCCCGCGGAATCCTTGTTTTTCCAGATGGCGTACTGCCTCTATGGTTGTGCCTCCAGGTGAAGACACCATATCCTTGACCTCGCCGGGGTGTTTCTCCCATTCTGACAGCAGCCTGGCGGTCCCAATGACGGTCTGAATGGCCATCCTATATGCCAGATCTCTGGGCAGGCCGGCCAGCACTCCTCCATCTGCCATGGCCTCTATAAACATGGCCACATATGCCGGGCCACTCCCGCTCACAGCGGTGACAGCATCCATGAGGTTTTCCGGCACCTCCTCAACTTTACCGAGAGAATGCAGTATCTCCTTTACTGCCTCCAATTCTTTCGGTGAAAGGTCATGGTTTGTGCACAGCGCCGTCATGCCCTCCCCTACCAAAGCCGGGGTGTTTGGCATGGTACGTACCACTTTACACCTGCCACCTATAAGCTGCTTTATGAAATCAACGCTGATCCCAGCGGCTATTGAGATGAGTATGTGCCTTTCCTCAAGGCAATCCTTTATCTCAAGCAGCACTTTGCTGTATGTATTGGGTTTAACAGCCAGGATGACGATGTCACTGTTTGATACCACCTGGCAATTGTCCTTTGCCGTGCGTATCCCCAGTTCGGCCGACAACCTGTTCAGCTTATCCAGGTCTACATCGAAAGCACATATGTTATTTGGATGTACGATGCCACAAGTTATGATCCCTCTCATGATGGCGCTTGCCATATTGCCGGCACCTATAAAGCCCAAACTGTAACTCTTCCTTTCTTCAGGCATCGCTTTTCTTCTTTCCTCCTCCCAGATAAACAAGCCTTTTTAGAGATTATATCATAAAAAACGGTTCAAGTGTTAAATTAAAAGAAATTTTTGCTCAAAAATGGGCAAAAATAAGATTAACAGGGTTCTTGACTTAGGAAAACAAATATCATATAATAATAGACGTCACGGGGGTGATATAGGGGAGTAGCTCAATTGGTAGAGTAGCGGTCTCCAAAACCGTTGGTTGCGGGTTCGAGTCCTGCCTCCCCTGCCAAAAAAGGAAAGGAGTGAGAAACCACTCCTTTCCTTTTTTATTTTTTATTTCTTTTTTAGCGGGAATCGACACTAAATTTCTCGCCTTAATACGGCTTTGCGACCATATGGGCTGGGATTGCTCAACTGCCGGACTAATATACTGCAAAATATAAAATTACTTCTCAAGTACAAGGCTACACATCAAGTTCTATCTTGCCGCCAATCAATTCCCTGTTGCGCTCCAGTATGGGCTTTATATGTTGTGATATAAACTCCTCTACCTGTTGTGGCGCTCTTCCCACGAAATTGCGGGGATCCATTATACGGTTTATCTCTTCCCGATCCAGCTTGAAGGCAGGGTCGTTGGCGATGAGCTCCAAGAGGTTGTTGTCCTCTCCTAGAGCTTTAACCATCTTTGCCGCCTCCATGGAGTACTGCCTAATCCTTTCGTGCAGCTCCTGGCGATCTCCGCCTCTTTTTACAGCTTCCATTAGGATGTATTCGGTGGCCATAAACGGCAGCTCCTCCCTGATCCTCCGCTCAATAACCTTTGGATACACCACCAGGCCGCTGGCTATGTTGATATAGATGTTCAAGATTGCGTCCACAGCCAGGAAGCATTCGGCTATGACTATACGCCTGTTGGCCGAGTCATCCAACGTCCTCTCAAGCCACTGGGTGGAAGCGGTGATGGCCGGATTTAATGCATTGACCACCACATACCTTGCCAGAGAGCACATCCTCTCTGCCTTCATCGGATTTCGCTTGTACGCCATCGCCGATGAGCCTATCTGTTTTTCACCAAACGGCTCTTCAAGCTCTTTCAGGCTCTGCAGCAAGCGCAGGTCGTTTCCAAATTTATACGCGCTTTGGGCTATCGAGCTCAGCAGGTTCAATATTCTGCTATCGAGTTTCCTTGGATAGGTTTGGCCGGTAACAGGGTAAGCGCGATCAAATCCCAGTTTTTCAAGAACTTTTCTCTCGAGAAGCTTTACCTTTTCATGGTCGCCGTCAAACAGTGTAAGAAAGCTTGCCTGTGTACCTGTGGTGCCTTTAACTCCGCGAAGCCGTATGCTGCTCCACACCTGTTCCCACTCTTCCAGGTCAAGCATGAGGTCCTGAAGCCACAGACATGCCCTCTTCCCCACCGTCGTCAGCTGCGCCGGCTGAAAATGCGTGAATCCCAGGGTTGGCATATCCTTGTACTTTAGGGCAAACTCGGATAAGTAGTGCATGCAGGTTAAAAGCTTGCTCTTTATGATGTTGAGCCCATCCATCATTATGAGGATATCGGTATTATCGGTCACATAACAGCTTGTGGCACCAAGGTGTATGATGGGCCTTGCTTTGGGACACTGCTCACCGTAAGCGTGAACGTGGGCCATGACGTCGTGGCGCACCTCTTTTTCCTTGCGCTGTGCCACGTCGTAGTTAATGCAGTCCTGATGAGCTTTCATCTCGTCTATCTGTTCTTGCGTGATGTTGAGCCCCAGTTCTTTCTGGGCTTCGGCCAGCGCTATCCACAGCCTGCGCCATGTCCTGAATTTCTTGTCATCCGAAAAATTCTCCAGCATCTCTTTTGAAGCGTATCTGGTTATGAGCGGATTCTGATATATCTGGTGCGACTCCATATCCATTACCCCTTTGATGTAAGTTAGTGGTGGCTTTAAAGGGACTGGACATCAGCCTTCCAGTTCCTTGATGAAGGCCTCTATTCTACCCAGTCCCTTCTTTATATTATCCAAAGATACGGCGTATGACAACCTGACAAAATTGTCTGCTCCAAACGCTACGCCGGGCACCACTGCCACCATCTGCGCATCCAGCAACGCATCAGCAAAGGAGAGAGAACCATCTATGCGCCTACCCTTATAGGTCTTGCCTATTACCTGGCTGATGTTCATCATCACGTAGAACGCGCCTTTTGGCATTCTGCAGGATAAGCCGGGTATGGAATTGATCCTTTCAACCATGAACTTCCTTCTTGTGTCAAACTCAGCCACCATGGCTTTGACCTCGTCCTTGGGCCCGGTTAAGGCAGCCAGGCTGGCGTATTGCGCTATGGAATTGGGATTGGAAGTGGTATGGCTCTGCACATTGGACATTACCTTCACCACGTCTTCATGGGCGGCCGCATATCCTACCCTCCATCCCGTCATGGCGTAAGTTTTTGACACCCCGTTTACCACGATGGTCAAATCCTTTATCTCAGGGCCCAGAGAGGCAATGCTTGTGTGCTGCAGGCCATCGTATACCATGGCCTCATATACCTCATCTGATACCACAAACAGCTGATTTTCTACGGCTATTTCGGCTATGGCTTGAAGTTCAGCGCGCTCATATACGCAGCCACACGGATTGTTCGGGCTGTTTATGACCAAAGCCTTGGTTTTGGGGGTAATGGCCTTTTTTAGATCTTCGGGCTTTAGCTTGAAATCGTCCTCTTCCCTGGTCTCTACAAAAACCGGAACGCCGTCGGCAAGCCTCACCAGCTCAGGATAGCTGAGCCAATAGGGCGATGGTATTATGACCTCATCTCCGGGATTCAGTATGGCCTGAAAGGCGTTATAGAGCGAGTGCTTTGCACCATTGGATACGATTATCTGGCTTGGCTTATAGTCCAGGCCATTATCCTCTTTGAACTTGCGGCATATGGCCTCCTTAAGCTCGGCAATTCCCGCCACGGGTGTATATCGAGTCATGCCTCGATCGAGAGCCTCTTTTGCCGCTTCTTTGATGAAGGACGGAGTATCAAAATCTGGCTCACCTGCTCCAAAACCTACAACATCCATTCCCTCAGATTTCATTTTTTTTGCCTTAGCATCAATCGCAAGCGTCAGAGAATCCGAAATAGACGAGCTTTTCACTGATAACCTCAATTTATATTCCTCCTTAAATGAAAGATTAAATAATTAATCTATCATTTTGCAATGTATTATACCATGAATTTGCATTATCGTCTATGCTTCTATTCATATTTTGTTTTCATCACAGGGTTGTACAGGTATGTGTTTCTGTGCCAAGCTTTTAAGCTCTTCTATCACGCTGCAGGGAATCTTTATATCGCCCAGCTGGGGCATATCCTCGCCCTTTTCGCCATGATAATCGCTGCCACCCGTCACAATAAGGCCATGCTTACGGGCCAGAATCTTATAATGCTCACACTGCTCAGCGGTATGTTTACTGTGAATGGCTTCGATGCCCTGAACGCCAAGTTCTATGGCCAGCATTGTATGCTTTTGGTCCTTGAGCAAGCCAGGATGTGCCAGCACCGGCACTCCACCTGCATCTTTGATGGTCTTGATGCCTTCTTCAAGAGTCAGGCGGTATCTTGGTTCATAAGCCGGGCAGTCAGTTCCAATGTACTTCTCAAAAGCCTCGGCAACATCCTTTACTATACCTTTTTTAACCAGTACACGGGCAATATGCGGCCTCCCAACGGCACCCTCGGTAACTTCCTGTTCAACCTCTTCAAAGGATATATCGAAATTGTATA
Source organism: Caldicoprobacter faecalis (assembly GCF_900115765.1). Taxonomy (NCBI): domain Bacteria; kingdom Bacillati; phylum Bacillota; class Clostridia; order Caldicoprobacterales; family Caldicoprobacteraceae; genus Caldicoprobacter; species Caldicoprobacter faecalis. The sequence goes on from NZ_FOXR01000001.1 coordinate 96,331, forward strand.
TCCTCCTTAGGTTTTCCACCATCTTTTTGGCTCGTGCCCATCTGGCATGGCGTATGGTTGCAAGCATATCCTGAAACCAGGGCAGGTCATAATTGATATAATAGCCAAGTATGTGGATTTCATCTTCATCGACTTGGGTATTGAGCTCCACGCCAGGGATAACCTGTATTCCCATCTGCTGGCCGGCTGCCATGGCTTCTTTCAAACCGTCGGTGGAATCGTGGTCGGTAACGCCAATTGCTCTGAGTCCTGCCTGCAGGGCTTGCCTGACCAGCTGCGATGGAGTCAACAGCCCATCGGAAGCTGTGGTGTGGGTATGTAGGTCGGCAAAACATCTGTTTTTCTCCTTTGTATCAAAGTTGTAAACCATGTGCGGCACTCCTTTGTCTATTTTTGATATAATATTGGCTATTTTAATATCTTCTCCATTACGCGCAAAAAGTTGTTATGGCATATCTTGTGCACATCTTCTTCGCTGTAGTTTAATTTAAGTAGTTCTTCTACTATAATAGGAAAGCTCTGTGGGCCTTCTATCCCTTGTGGGAGGGTTTCAATGCCGTCGAAGTCCGAACCAAAGGCTATGCAGTCTGTTCCAACCAGGCTAGCAATGTATTCTATATGCTTTATTATATCGACGATTCCCGCATCTTCCGTTTTGCTCAAAAAAAGCGGGTAAAAATTTATGCCAATGACTCCGCCTTTTGAGGCAATGGCCTTGATCTGCTCATCATCCAAATTTCGGGGGTGCGGACATACCGCTTTGGCATTCGAATGCGAGGCTATGACTGGCTGCTTGGAGATCTCCATTACGTCCCAAAAAGCCTCTTCGGATGCGTGCGATACATCTACAATCATTCCCAGATCGTTCATCGTTTTTACCACTTCCGTGCCAAAAGGGGTGAGGCCATACCTGCTATGGGCATCCATAGCAGCGCCTGCTATCTGGTTGCTGTGATTCCAGGTAAGGGTCAAAAGCCTGACTCCTGCCTTGTACAGCACCTCTAAATTGGATAGGCTGCCTTCTAGCACATCTCCACCTTCCACCGTCAACAGGGCACCGATTTTGCCTGCTTCCAGCGCGTCCTTTGCATCGGCCAGGCGCAGGATAGGGTGAAAATGAGCAGCGTATGTATCGAGCATCCGTTTGTACCTGTCAATAAGCTGTAATCCGCTGTGTAAGCATTTATCGGTGGACAATGGGTCTATCCATACGGCAAAGAACTGGATGCCCACTCTGCCTTCATAAAGCCTTGAGAGGGAAACATGGTTATTATTCGGACATTCCAGGGCGTTTACGTCATCCAGCTTGCTTATAGTGTCGCAATGGCCGTCTATCACAAAAAATTGGCTGTACATGTCCCTTGCTAAACCTCCGGATAATCGATATAATATAAAAAACGGGCCCTCTACTTTCAGCATATGTGGATATGGCGCCCGTTGTAAGCTTCAAACAAAAATAAAACCTACCTTGCGGTAGGTTTTATCGAGGTTCAACAATCAATTTTATGGCCGTTCTTTCTTCTCCGTCGATTATGACATCGGTAAAGGCGGGGATGCATATCAGGTCTATGCCGCCAGGTGCTACAAATCCTCTCGCGATAGCTACTGCCTTTACTGCTTGGTTGATTGCCCCGGCTCCTATTGCTTGAAGTTCGGCCGACCCTCGCTCACGTAAAACCCCTGCTAATGCACCTGCGACAGCGTTAGGATTGGATTTGGCTGATACCTTTAATACTTCCATGGTTTGACCCCCTATTGCTTATTTTTTGTTTTGAATGATTCTCTATTTTGTATTATTCTACATTTATTAAAAAAATCCTTCTTTTTAGCAGTAAATTTCTTGTGCAAAAAACATACAATAATAATGGACCACAAAAAATTTAAAAAGGTGTGACGTATGTCACACCTTATTTTGCGTATTCAATGGCTCTAGTCTCTCTAATAACATTTACCTTTATTTGCCCTGGATATTCAAGCTCTTTTTCTATGCGCTTTACTATCTCTCTAGCCATTAAGAGCGCCTGGTCATCGCTTACCTTATCAGGCTTTACTATAATCCTGATTTCACGCCCTGCCTGGATTGCAAAGGATTTTTCTACTCCTGCGAAAGAATTGGCAATCTCTTCAAGCTTCTCTAACCGCTTGATATAGGCCTCTAGCGTTTCCCTTCTGGCTCCCGGCCTTGCTGCAGAAATGGCATCGGCCGCCTGTACCAGTATAGCTTCAACGGTATTGGGCTCTATATCGCCGTGGTGAGCCATTATGGCGTGCACCACGTCGGCGCTTTCGCGATACCTCTTAGCCAGTTCGGCTCCAATTTGAGTATGAGAACCTTCCATCTCATGGTCCACCGCTTTTCCAATATCATGTAGCAGACCGGCCCGTTTGGCAAGCTTTTGATCGGCACCCAGCTCGGCAGCCATGATACCCGCCAGGTGGGCTACTTCAATGGAGTGCTTCAAAACGTTTTGGCCATAGCTGGTCCTGTATTTCAACTTACCCAGCAACCTGACCAGTTCGGGATGAATCCCGTGCACCCCAACCTCAAATATGGCCTGCTCACCCGCTTCGCGTATTTGATTCTCAACCTCTTTTTTGGCCTTTTCTACCATTTCCTCTATGCGAGCTGGGTGTATCCTTCCATCCAGTATGAGCTTTTCAAGGGCAATCCGGGCAATTTCCCTCCTTATCGGGTCAAAGCCCGATAATATAACAGCCTCCGGCGTATCGTCGATTATCAAATCGATACCCGTCAGCGTCTCTAAAGTACGGATATTACGCCCTTCTCGCCCAATAATCCTCCCCTTCATCTCGTCATTGGGGAGTTCCACAACTGAAACGGTGGATTCTGCTACATGATCAGCGGCGAACTTTTGAATAGCCAGCGATATTATATCACGGGCTTTCTTATCAACCTCCTCCTTCAGCCTGTTCTCATACTCCCGAATCTTCATGGCTATTTCATGGGTGAGCTCTTTCTCCACATTGCTCAGCAGTATCTCTCGAGCCTGATCCTGGCTTAACTGTGCGATGCGTTCCAACTCGCTTACCTGACGCTTATACAGCTCTTCAACCTCTTCACGCATCCTCTGAATTTCTTTTTGCATATTGTTCAGGCTTTCTTCCTTCTGCTCCAGAACCTCGGCTCTTTTATCAAGGCTTTCCTCCTTTTGCTGGAGTCTGCGCTCTATCCTTTGAATCTCATTTCGCCTTTCGCGACTTTCCCTTTCAAATTCACTTCGCAGTTTGTGGATCTCTTCTTTTGCCTCAAGTAAAGTCTCTTTTTTTAAAGCCTCAGCCTGCTTCTTCGCCTCCTCGACGATCTTTCTGGCGGCCTCTTCGGCATTGCCTATCTTCTCCTCTACAATCCGCTTTCGATAGTTGTATCCCAGGACGCCCGCTCCAATGGCTACTACTACCAGGGCAAATCCCATTAGTAGTATTTCTGGCACGGATAAACGGACACCTCCTCGCTACTTCAATGGAGCACTGCTAGAACAAAAAAACGTCCTCCGTTCCCTCGTTCGTCCAGCGGGCATTGGGGTGGACACATGAATATACACGTGTTTACACCAAAAATTGAGTGTAAACCACTTACCTCTAATTGTATATCTTTTACTGACACATGTCAACAACCGAGGCTGTGAAACTCCTTAAATTGCCAGTCGTCACTGTATTACGTCTTCGCTGGAAGCAGGAGATCCTGTCACCCGCCCCAGTTTAAACTCCTCACGTATCTTCTGTTCGATCTCAGCCGCTATCTGGGGATTCTCCTTTAGGAATTGTCTGGCGTTCTCTTTCCCCTGTCCAAGCCTTATATCGCCATACGAATACCATGCCCCGCTCTTGTTTACAATATTGATGGAACAAGCCAAATCCAATATGCTGCCTTCCCGGGAAATGCCTTCACCGTAGATGATATCGAACTCTGCTTCTTTAAATGGTGGGGCCACCTTGTTCTTTACCACCTTTACCCGAGTACGGCTGCCTATTGTTTCGGAACCCTGCTTTATGGTGTCTACGCGCCGTACATCCAGGCGCACAGAAGCATAAAATTTGAGTGCTCTGCCCCCCGGTGTGGTTTCAGGGTTACCGAATGTCACGCCAACCTTTTCCCTCAATTGATTTATAAAAATAGCCACTGTGCGGGATTTATTTATTGCACCCGACAGCTTGCGCAGCGCCTGCGACATCAACCTTGCCTGCAGGCCAACATATGAATCGCCCATTTCACCCTCCAGTTCGGCCCGCGGCACCAGAGCTGCCACCGAGTCAACAACGATCACATCGACAGCCCCGCTGCGTACAAGGGCTTCGGTGATCTCCAGCGCCTGTTCCCCGGTGTCGGGCTGCGAAACCAGCAGATTATCTATGTCAACGCCCAGATTTTTAGCGTACTGGGGGTCCAGCGCGTTTTCGGCATCTACAAACGCGGCTATGCCGCCGGCCTTTTGTGCCTCAGCGATGACGTGCAGCGCCACCGTTGTTTTACCGGAGGATTCGGGGCCGAATATCTCCACAACCCTTCCTCTCGGTAGCCCTCCTACTCCTAGAGCAATATCCAAATCCAGCACGCCTGTCGATATCACCTCTACGTTCAAATGGCTAGATTGGCCCAGCTTCATGATCGAACCCTTGCCAAACTGCCTCTCAATCTGGCTAATGGCCATCTCAAGCGCTTTTGCTTTGTCCATAACCTCAAACCCGGCTTTTGAGCCAGGCACTCACCTGCCTCTCTTTATTTTTCTCGAACACACGTTCTAATTCAATTATAATGCAATCTATAGAGAGGGTCAAGCATTAAAAGCCTGCGTCATCTTAAAGCTCCAGCAGCTTTCGGCGTAACAGGTCCAGGGCTGTATTTGCAGTGGAGAACTTGATGCGCTTTCTGTCTCCCTGGTTGTGGAAACGTTTTACCTCCACATCGCCACCCATCGCAATAGCAATATATACCAAACCCACAGGCTTTTCAGGGCTTCCACCGCCGGGACCAGCTATACCCGTCACAGCAAGACCTATGTCAGCACCGCTAGTTTTTAAGATTCCCTCAGCCATTTCCTGCGCCGTCTGCGGGCTTACAGCACCATAAGCCTCGAGGGTCTCAGGTTTTACCCCCAGCCGATTTATCTTGGCCTGATTGCTATAAGTAACGCACGTTTCGAGAAGATTTTCAGAGATTCCTGGCACGTCGGTGAGCAGGTTGCTTATTAGACCGCCGGTGCAAGATTCGGCCACCGCCAGGGTTAAACCCTTCTCTTTAAGCAGCCTGGCCACTACCGTTTCCAGGCGGTCATCATCCACACCGTATACAGCCCGTCCCAGACGCCTGCGTATTTCATCCTCAACGGGTTTTATCAGTTCAAGTGGGTCCTGGGCTCGATGGCACTTGACTGTCAATCTCAGGGTTACTTCGCCGTACGCCGCCAAAGGCGCAATGGTCGGGTTAGTCTGATTTTCGAGCAAGTCCTTTATCGCTTCTTCTACGGCCGATTCCCCAATGCCGTATATTCTGAGAACCCTTGAAAAGATCTTTTCGTTTCCTTTTTGGGCCAGATAGGGAATTACGTGGTTTTCGAACATGGGCTGCATCTCGTAGGGAGGGCCGGGCAGCATGATGAAGGTCCTGCCGTCCTTCTCGATAATGGCTCCCGGGGCTGTCCCAACCTCATTGGGAAGAATGATGGCCTCCCTGGGAAACATGGCCTGCTTTAAATTATTGTCACTCATGGTTCTGCCCCTTCTTGTGAAATATTCGCGTATTGCCTGAGCGCTGGGCTGATGAAGAACAAGCTCCAGCCCTAAAAATTCGGCAACTGTTTCCTTTGTAAGGTCATCCATAGTGGGCCCCAATCCGCCGGTGGTAATTATGATATCTGCTCGCTTACATGCGATCTCAAGCGCTTCCAGCAGGCGCTTCCGGTTATCCCCCACCACGGTGTGGTAATACACGTTTATGCCCACCGACGAAAGGCGATGAGAGATATACTGGGCGTTGGTGTTTGCAATCTGGCCCAGGAGCAGTTCGCTGCCCACCACAATGATTTCCGCATCCATGATATTCCCATCTCCCTCTATTCATTGAGTATATGGATGTTCTTGTAGATATAATCGATGCCCGATACTATGGTGATCACGACGGCCAGCGCCAGGGCTATTCTGTCGAAGGGGAACCCTATCCATTTGAAAGGGACGTTATCCAGCATAATAGCGACTATGGCGATTATCTGAGTGATGGTTTTGGCCTTGCCCCACCAGCTGGCCGCTATGACTATGCCCTCCGAAGCGGCCAGTACCCTAAAACCCGTGATTATGAATTCCCTTGTTATTATTATAATGGCCACCACAGAGGATATTTTGCCCATTTCTACCAGAATGACCAGCGCCGCCGTTACCAGGATCTTATCTGCCAGAGGGTCGATAAACTTGCCGAAGTTTGTGACCTCATTCCTCTTTCGGGCTATATACCCGTCCACTGTATCGGTGCTGGCTGCCACAATGAATATGAGGGCTGCAATGAAGTTGCTGTAAGGAAAGTCTGAAAGCAACAGCGCCATAAATATGGGCACCAGCATTATTCTTACAATGGTTATCTTATTTGCCAGATTCATAATCTTCCCCCAACAAATCATATTCATATGCCTTGGTTATCTTAACGTCCACAAAATCGCCGGCCTTAAGCGGCCTCTCGCTTATTACAAATACCTGGCCGTCTATCTCAGGCGCTTCTCCGTACGACCTGCCGAAGTAAACGCCTTTGGAGCTTGTCCCTTCTATCAAAACCTTGCAGACCTGTCCTATCCTCTGACGGTTCAGCCTCTTGGATATCCTCTGCTGTATGCTCATCAAAACATCCCTTCGGGCTTCTTTCGTTTCATCGTCCACCTGCTCGGGAAAGCGGGCAGCCGGCGTCCCCTCCTCTCTGGAATAGGGGAACACCCCTACCCTGTTGAACTGGGATCCCTTGACAAATTCGACCAGTTCTTGAAATTCCTCCTTTCCCTCTCCTGGGAAACCTACAATGAGGGAGGTGCGGATTATTATGTCGGGTATCCTTTTTCTCAATTTTAAGAGGAGGTCTTTAATCCGTTCCGGATTGGCTGGCCGGTTCATTTTCCTGAGTATTTCAGGATGGATGTGCTGTATAGGTATGTCGATGTAATTGCACACTTTTTCTTCCTGGGCTATAGTATCGATGAGCTCATCAGTCACCCGGTCAGGATAGCAGTAAAGCAGGCGGACCCAGACAAGCCCGGGGATTTTCACCAGCTCCTTGATCAGCCTCACCAGCGATATATCCCCTTTGAGGTCCTGGCCGTACCTGGTCAAATCCTGGCCCACCAGTATTATCTCCTTTACGCCGCTATCCACTAGGTGCTGGGCTTCGTCAAGCACCTCGTCCAAGGGGCGGCTGACATGAGGCCCTCTGAGCTGTGGTATGACGCAATAGGTACAGCAGTTGCTGCATCCTTCCGATATCTTCAAGTAAGCCGTATACGATGGTGTAGTTAGCACTCTGGGTATGCCTTTGATGTCCGGAAACTTGGGTTCATCCACAGCCGCCAGGCGTTCATGCTTTGACTCACACTCGTTGATTACATCCAAAATCTCGGTGAAACGGCCGGTACCTATCACGGCATCCACTTCGGGGATCTCATCCATAATCTCCTTTGAATACCGCTGGGCCAGACAACCGGTCACAATGAGCAGCCTACACTTGCCTGTCTTCTTATATTGTGCCTGCTCCAGTATGGTTTCCACCGACTCCTCTTTGGCCGGGTCAATGAACCCACAGGTGTTTACTATTATGACCTCTGCCTCCTCGGGCCTGTTGACAATGGTGTGACCGGCCCGGGAAAGCAATCCCAGCATGACCTCCGAATCTACCCTGTTTTTGTCGCAACCTAGAGAAACCATTCCTACCTTCATGAGCGAAGTCTACAGCCTCCTATTTTACATCCTTGTACAGCCTTTCAAACTCCTCGCGGGTTATGAGCACGTTTCGGGGCTTGCTGCCCTCAAAGCCGCTCACTATCCCCCTGGCTTCCATCTCATCTATAAGCCGTGCGGCACGGGCATAACCTATGCGTAGGCGCCTCTGCAGCATGGAAATGGAGGCCTGGCCGGCGTCTATGACGATTTCTATGGCCTCCGGTAACAGCTCGTCGTGCTCGCCCAGGCCGTGCGATTCCTCATCGCCTTCGATTCTTTCCATGGCTTCGGCATTGTAAGAAGGAGCGGCATTTTGATTCTTAATGTAATCGACAACTGCTTTTACCTCTTTCTCGGATATGAAGCACCCCTGAACCCTTATTGGTTTGTTGACGCCAACAGGATAAAACAGCATGTCGCCACGCCCCAGCAGCTTTTCAGCGCCGCTCATGTCCAGGATGGTTCTTGAGTCAACCTGGGAAGAAACCGCAAAGGCAATTCGCGACGGAATATTGGCCTTTATAAGCCCGGTGATTACGTCCACTGAAGGCCTTTGCGTGGCAATCACCAGATGGATCCCCGCCGCCCGTGCCATTTGCGCAAGGCGGCATACGGCGTCTTCAACCTCAGAAGGTGAGACCATCATGAGGTCAGCAAGCTCGTCTATAATCACCACTATCTGGGGTAGGCGTTCATCCTCGTTTTCAACCATGCTATTGTACCCTTCTATATCCTTCACTCCGGCGTCGGCAAACAGGTTGTAGCGCGAGGTCATCTCCTGCACCGCCCAGTTGAGGGCTCCTGCCGCCTTTTTGGGATTGGTCACAACGGGTATGAGCAGGTGTGGTATCCCATTGTAGTGGCTGAGTTCGACCACTTTTGGATCCACCATGATGAACTTTACTTCTCGAGGGGATGCTTTGTAGAGTATGCTTACGATCATCGTGTTGATGCATACGCTTTTGCCGGAACCTGTGGCTCCGGCTATGAGCAGGTGCGGCATCCTGGCAATGTCGGCAATGACGTTTTTACCGGCTATGTCTTTGCCCAAGGCCACTGCCAGCTTTGACGGGTGGAAAATGAACTCCTCCGACTCCAGCACCTCTCTCAATAAAACGGGTGATACGTCCCGGTTTGGTACCTCAATACCAACAGCTGCTTTGCCGGGGATAGGGGCTTCTATGCGCACTGACGGAGCCGCAAGGTTTAACGCTATATCGTCCGCCAAGCTGACAATCCTGCTCACCTTCACTCCCGGAGCAGGTTGGAGCTCGTATCGGGTGATGACCGGTCCCCGGCTTATCTGGGTAACCTTGGCGCTGACACCGAAACTGTTTAAGGTCTCTTCAAGCAGCCTAGCATTGTTCTCGGCTATTCTATCCTGTTCCCTGTCGTTGGCGCTTGCAGGCGGCAGCTTCAGCAGGTCCAGAGGTGGGATTATATACCCTTCTTTCTGCAGGTTTTCCAGTCTAACATTTTGAGCCTGTACATCTTGGTGCTGATCGCCCCGCTTATCTTCCTGTTTCCTTGCTTTCCGCCGCGAAGGCAGCAATGTATCCTTCTTTTCTGCAAAGGCCTCATCAAGGGAACGCAGGTCTTCCCCATTCTTTTTTTTGAACTCCTCCACAGAGATGATCTCCCCAACAAAGGGCTTGTCTTCTTTTTTCTTTGTGCATTGTTTGTGCAGCACGGGCTTTATGGAGCTGTATATATTCTGTCCTACATCTTTAAGCGAGAGGTTGGTCAGCAGGAGCAGATTGACGACCACAAAAGCGCCCAGAAGCACATAACTGCCCGCCAGGCCAAACAGCTTATACACAGCGAATACAAAGGGTGCCAGCAGTGCCCCGCTACCTTTAACCTCTTGCCCTTTGGTGTAGGACGAATGCACAAAAGCCAGAATGCTGGCCGAATCAAAGTGTTGAAAATACGATATATGGATGATCGACATAATAAAGGCAACGGTGAGAACGATAAGCAGAAGTTTGAGCTTGTTCACCCTCTTGCGATAGGCGACTATGGTCAGTACGCCCGATATAACCAGCAGCACGGGGATGGTGTAACCGACAAGGCCGAACAACCCCATCACCAGCTCTTTGAGGTATCTACCCACCATGCCGGCCTGATTGGTGTATATGCTTATAAGGGCAAAAAGGCCCACTCCAATTAGCAGTACCCCTGTCGCTTCATGGTATATTCGCTTGTCGCTTTTTGTGCTCCTTCCTTTCTTCTTCGACATGTGAAATCACCCTTGTATTGATATTCTACACCATCCCTTTAAATTCCTGCTATAGATTCGCCTGAGATTCCCTGCTTTTGAGCCAAGTCTGAAGTACAGTAGCTGATAGAGACAAAAGGAACGGGCCGATTTATGCTATAAACCATGTATACAGTATGGTTAAGATACCCAGTGCCCAGCAATAATAAGAGAAGTAGATGAGCTTTTTGTTCTGCAGCGCCGAAATCAGAAGGTGAATGGCTAGATATCCTGAGACGGCCGCAGCGGCAAATCCTGCCATCACCGGCATAACCTCATGTATGGACGATGCACTCTCAAAAGCGTCCTTGCCTTCCAGTACCACCGCCCCCAGTATTGCAGGAATGGAGAGCAAAAATGAGAAGCGCGTGACCAGCTCGCGATTCAGGCCTCTGATGAGCCCTGCGAAGATGGTGGAACCCGAGCGCGATATACCGGGAGTGATGGCCAGCCCCTGCATGAGGCCAACGGTCACCGCATCCCATGCCGTCATGCTCTTTAAGTCTTTCCTGCCGCTTACTATGCCATTGGCTATCCACAGGAATATGCCGGTCACAATGAGGGCATAGCCAACAAAATCTGCCGTTTCAAACAATTGAGAAAACAAGTCTTTGAATACCAGTCCGATAACAGCGGTGGGTATGGTCGCTATAATTATCATTACCATGAGAACCCTATAAGGCCTGGTGTGATCCAGCAATTTGGGCTTTTTGCCCCGTATATACTCTCCCAGCAGTACGCAAAACTCGCTGATGAGACTTAAGACATCCCGCCAGTAGTATATGAGCACTGCCACAAGGGTGCCCAGATGGAGTATTACGTCAAAAGCCAGATCTGCCTCTTCGATGTTGAAGACCTCCTGCGCTATAACCAGGTGCCCTGAGCTGCTGATGGGTAAAAACTCTGTAAGGCCCTGCAGTATCCCAAGAAGAATTGCATATAAAAGATTCAAGCAATCCGCCTCCCCTACCCAAATAATGAACGTTATCATTATATCACTCTTTACTCGAGAATGCCATATGGGATTTAATAAACCAATGAGCCCAGGCAAATTCGGTTTACCTGGGCTCATAAGAAAGCGTGCTCTACATTTTTGGTTCAAGCTGTATAATGGTCCCCGGCTGCAGCCTTGGGTTTAAATAGTCAAACGGGTTGGTGCTCAAAATCCGGTTGATTTGATATCTGTGTTCCCCTGCAGGCAGAACCTCAAGCTTTACATTATTCCATTCTATAATGCGGAAGTTTGGCCTGGTTTGACCCGTGAAATCACCCAAGACGAACTGGAGCGGGACAATGGTGTGCAGTATCAATGTACTTCTCCCCCTTTGCCTTGAGAGATCAGCTCTCTGAGCTTCAGCATGGCCTCCCTCACGCCTCCGACGTAGTCTATTATGCCGTAGCGTACAGCCTCTTCTCCTATGAGCACGGTTCCCACATCGCTTGACAATCCCCCGGTCCCTATGAGTAGCTCATTCAGCTTCTCCTTGGAGATCTTTGAGTGCCGTACAATGAAGTCCACCACCCTGTCCTGCATCCTGTTTAAGTATTCGTAAGTCTGTGGTATTCCAACTACCAGGCCGGTCATGCGAATGGGATGAATGGTCATTGTGGCGCTGGGGGCGATGAAGGAGCAGTCGGCGCTGACAGCCAGGGGGACGCCTATGCTGTGCCCGCCGCCCAAGACCAGGGATACCGTGGGCTTTGACATGGTGCTTATCATCTCGGCTATTGCCAGCCCGGCCTCAACATCTCCTCCCACGGTGTTGAGGATGAGCAATAATCCCTTGATGTTTTTGCTTTCCTCTATAGCCACCAGCTGGGGGATAACGTGTTCATATTTAGTGGTCTTGTTTTGAGGCGGCAGCATTATGTGGCCTTCTATCTGGCCTATTATCGTCAGGCAGTGAATATCGCTGTCCGGCATCGGGGGTGCCGATACAGTCCCAAATTCCTTTATATTGCCGGCCTGAGGATATGGGAAATAGCCTCTTTCATCCGCTTGTTCGGGTTTCTGGGGTTGTGTCGTCGGATTTTCGATCTCGCTCAACATACCATCCTCCGTAACATTCAGGATTTTTGTTTAAAATTTATTGTTATCTCTTATGGCAAACGTTAGCAAGTCAGATTGCCTTTCTCTTAAGGCTAGTATTTCCCAAGTAAAAAGAAAAAATGAGCCTAAAAATAAGGCTCAACGCGTATACAGTTTAAATTCCTCATGAAGCGCCATCATGGCTTTTGCTGTATCTTCTCCCTTTATAAGGCAGGAAATGGTGGTGTGGGAGTCGGCGGTCTGAAGTATCTGTATCTGGTTTTTCAACAGGGCTTTTATGATTCTTGACATGACTCCCGGAACGCCTTTCATCTTAGTGCCGATAGCGGATATCTTGCTGCAATTGTATATCATGGAGTATGAGCAGCCGAGCTGATCAAGAATTGTCCTGGTTTTATCTGAGTCATTATCGTCTATTGTGAATATCATCTTATCGGGGAATATATTGATGAGGTCGATGCTTATGCCGTTTTCGGCCAGCCGGCTCAAGGCTATATTTTGTAGCTCAGGATCCAGGTTCTTGATTATAACCTGGGTCCTGTTGAGCATATGAGAGATACTTGTAATTACCTGGTTGGGGTCATGCTCTGCAGTTTGTGCGTAGTCGCTTTCATAATATGAAGAGACTACGGTGCCGGGGCCATTGCCGTTGATGTTTTTGATGATGAGCGGTATGTTACAGCTCATGGCTATTTCAACGGCCTTGGGGTGAATGACCTTGGCCCCTTGATCAGCCATCTGAAATACCTCGGAGTAAGTCAGGTGCTTGAGCACGCTGGCGTTGGGGACCATCCTAGGATCCGCTGTCATGATGCCATCCACATCGGTATATATCTCTATGAAGGAAGCGGAAAGGGCTTTAGCCAGCGCTGCAGCTGTGGTATCGCTGCCGCCCCTGCCAAGGGTGGTTATGTTGCCGTCTTCTGTAACCCCTTGGAAGCCGGCTACAACGGGTATTTTCCCCATCTCCAGGTACATGCGTATTCTATCGGGCTGAATCTTCAATATGTTGGCATTGCCGTAATTGTTATCGGTGATGATGCCCGCCTGCCCGCCTGTTAAAGCTACAGCCTCATACCCCTTTGCCCTTAGAGCATTTACCATGATGACGCTGGATATGATTTCACCGCACGACATGAGTAGGTCCATTTCTCTGGGATGGGTGTCCACGCACTCATTTTTTGCAAGGGCTATCAAAGTATCGGTGGCATAGGGCGCTCCGTTTCGCCCCATGGCCGATACCACCACCACGGGATGATAACCGCTCTTTTTGGCGTTTATGACCTTTTGAACGGCTTTGGCTCGCACCTCGGGGGTAGCCACAGAAGTGCCTCCGAATTTTTGTACCACTATCTTCATGTTTAATTCCTCCATCTCACGTATGGCTTATTCCTTTTTCTCTATGAGCACCGGTTGTATCTGTTTCCCCTCAAGCGCAAACAATACGGTGTCTATTATCTTATCCATATCAGCAATTAAGGAATTGGGTTTGTTTACCGGGTCATCCTGGTAAAACGGTACCAGGTATATATTCTTTACATTCATGATTTGACCCAAATTTTTGGCGTTGTTGCCCAGCGCATCATTGGTGGATATGGCTATTACCACCGGCCTTTGATTGCGAAGGTGTGCCTTGGCAGCCATAATGACGGGAGTATCGGTTATGCCATTGGCCAGCTTTGCCAGCGTATTCCCTGTGCAGGGTGCTATGACCACCACATCCAGCAGCTTTTTGGGGCCGATGGGTTCGGCACCTGCTATATCAGCGATGACTTTACGTCCGGTAATGCTTTCCACCTTTTCTCTGAAATCAGCGGCTGTGGTAAACCGCGTATCGGTTGATGCAACGGCATAGGAGAATATGGGAAATACTTCAGCGCCTTCATCCACCATTCTTTGTAGCTGTATAAGTACCTTATCAAATGTGCAGAAGGACCCAGTAATGCAGAAACCTATTTTTAAACCTTTCAGCCTCATGCCTTCAACCCCCTTATCATACCATATCTTTGAGCCCTTTCGAGCAACTCCTTTATTACGTAATACACGATTCTTCCGGCAGTTTTGGGCGCAACTATGCCTGGAAGGCTAAGCTCCAGATAAGCCCTGATGCCAAATTCCTTTGCGGCTTCAAAATCGGTTCCCCCCGGAGCAGAGGCAAGGTCGATGATTACGGCTTCCTTATCCACCTTTTTGAGCCTCTCCCGGGTGAGCACGAGATGTGGAATGGTATTGAATATCACCTGCTGTGAACCCAAGACGGAATCCAGGTCGTCGAGATGGACGCCGTTGTAACCATTTTCGTATATCCACGCCAGGTCCGCTGGCTTCCGCGCTTCCACCGTTACCCTGGCACCGATGCCCTTGAGCATCCTGGCCAGGCACTTGCCAATCCTTCCGTAACCCAATACAAGCACGTTTGCCCCGTGAAGGGTTATATCGGTCTTCTCCATGGCCCGCTGTATGGCACCTTCGGCGGTTGGGATGGCATTGAGTATGGCAAAGGACTCCTCCTCCAGGATGTCAAAAAAGCGTATGTTCTTTTCCTCGGTCTGTTGCCTTATGTCCTGATCAGCTTTGCCCAAAATGATGATGGTTGACTGGTCAACCTTTTTCATGACCTGTTCGAGGGTTATGGACTGTGGATCAGATGGTATGTTTATATAGCCATACCTGTTCTTATACGGGATAGGAAGTATAAGGGCATGGCAGATAAAGCACTCATCTTCCAAACCTTTATATATCTTTATGCTATCATTGGGTATATCCTGAAAACCCACTGCTTTGACGATGAAACCTTCTTTGGCGGCCATGTTCATGGCTTCAATCTGCCTTGCGTCGCCGCCTATGAACGTCAGTATGATTTGATTGCTGACCATTCAATCGCCTCCTTCCCGGTAATACATTGTATGAATAAATGCGGAATATAGTGCAGGATAACCGCATAAAAAATTTCCGTGTATATACTTCTGTATACCTTTAAACAACATTAAAACAAAAATAAAAGGAGGCTATTTAGCCCCCCATTCATAGCCGCTTTTTTCAGATTTGCCTTCTTGTCGGTCGAAGTTTTCCTTATTTTTTGCCAGATATGCCTGGTACAGGTCTTCGGCCGTCATGCCCACTTTTATGCACATGCTGATGAGAAAATGTAGTATATCTACCAGCTCTTCCTTTATGGCATCATAGTCTATTTCCTTCGGTTTTTTCCACCACTTGAAATTGACCTCGTTGAGCAGCTCACCCAGCTCTGAAACCATGGCCAGTACTTCTTTTTGTATCCATTCCTCTGGTTTGATATGTCCCAGGTTGCGCTTTTCAATCAAAGCCTGATCAAACCTGGCTTGAAGTTCAAATATGCGTTCCAGCTTGTCCATAATTTATTACCCCTTTACGATAAAATTTTAATTTAACGCCCTTTCCTCGATAAATTGAAGGACATCGGTTATGTCCGACGAGCATCAAGCGCTCTGGCAACACTATGGGATGACCCTGCTACGTCTACGTAAGAGTGAAGTAACTGCCAGCATCTCCTCCAGCTTGATTAAATTATACCATATAACAAGTGTATCTTGACATAAATATTACAACTACTTACAATAAAGGATAGATGGGGTAAACAGCTTAGCTTGTTCTTGAAGAACGGTAAGACGGTAGGCCGTTTTGCTCAATGGAGGGTAGCGTTTAACTTGTCACCAAAAAGTAGGATGGAAGAATGGGGGTTTTTATTTTTATGCCTATCACGGATATGCTTTCCCTGAATGCTCAGATCTATCCCGATGAAATCAGCCTGATAGAACGGGATCCGGCGGCGGGTACTCGCCGTCAAATCACATGGAAGGAATTTGACGACAATGCTAGCAGGTTTGCCAATTTCCTGCTGTCCCGTGGGATCAAAAAAGGAGATAAGGTAGCCATATTGCTGATGAACTGTCTAGAATGGCTTCCCGTCTATTTTGGAATTTTAAAGTCGGGGGCCTGGGCAGTGCCGCTGAATTTCAGGTTTACGGCCGAGGAGATAAAGAAGTGCCTCGAGACCGCCGAGGTCAAGGTACTGGTTTACGGGCCCGAGTTTAAAGACAGAATCGATTCCATACGCGGCAGGACAGCTTATTTGCAGGACCTCGTGTTTATAGGCGCCAACCAAACAGCCACAGCGGCAGACCACAATTATTATGATATCCTGGATAGTTTCCCGTGTGATGCACCTGGCGTACCCTTGTCAGACGAAGAGGAAGCGGCATTGTATTTTACTTCGGGCACTACCGGTATCCCAAAGCCCATAGTTTTAACCCATGGCAACCTTGTATCGGCGTGTATAACCGAGAACCACCACCATTTCCAGACACACGCGGATAATTTCCTGTGCATTCCCCCTCTCTACCACACAGGAGCCAAGATGCACTGGTTTGGTAACCTCATGGTGGGTGCAAAGGCCGTCATATTGCGCGGAGTAAGCCCGCGGTGGATACTGGAGGCGGTGTCAGAAGAGCAGGTAACCATAGTTTGGCTGCTGGTGCCATGGGCTCAGGATATCCTTGACGCCATTGAAAGAGGGGAAATAAACTTAAGCGATTACAGGCTGGACCAGTGGAGGCTCATGCACATGGGTGCTCAACCTGTGCCACCCAGCCTCATCAGAAGATGGAAAAAATATTTCCCAAACCACCAGTATGATACTAACTACGGCCTCAGCGAAGCCACCGGCCCGGGATGTGTACACTTAGGGATTGAGAACATCGATAAGGTGGGTGCCATTGGCCTGCCGGGTTATGGCTGGCAGGCAATGATTGTGGATGAAAACGGCAATCCCGTACCACACGGGCAAGTCGGCGAGCTCATCGTTAAAGGCCCGGGCGTCATGAAAGGATACTATAAAAACCTTGAAGCCACCCGCAAGGTTTTAAAAGATGGTTGGCTGTATACCGGCGATATGGCGCGCCAGGATGAGGATGGGTTTATCTATCTGGTGGATCGCAAGAAGGATATCGTCATATGCGGCGGTGAAAACATATTTCCTGTGGAAATAGAAGACTACTTGAGGTCCCATGAGGATATAAAGGATGCAGCAGTAATAGGCCTGCCCGACAGGCGACTGGGCGAAATCCCGGTGGCCGTGGTGGAGCTGAAGCCAGGAAGGAAGCTATCAGAAGCGGATATTATAGAGTTTTGTCAGGTTTTGCCAAGATACAAACGGCCGCGAAGGGTGTTTTTCGATAAGATACCCCGCAATCCCACCGGTAAGATTGAGAAGCCAAAGCTGAGAGAAAAATGGTGTGGTCAAAGCGCAAGCCTCTTTGTATAGGATTTTATTTTTGATAGCAATGGCCGCGACTGGTTAAGTCTGCGGCCATCTTATTTTTTTGAATTGGAGGCAAGGATATTTTGTACAAAAAATGGGCAATATTAAAAAGAGGTTGTTTAAACTGTTAAGGCGAGGGGAGAATAGTATGAGGCTGTTTTCGATATTGCGCATTTTCATCACGCCTCATTTCTCGTTTTTGACTATTTTGTGTAGCCTGATCCTTTATATAATTTATAAATCTGATGTACCTGGTAAATTCCCCACTGAAAAAAAGATTGCAAAATGGGGCAGCATTGCATATTTACTAATTGGATTGCTTTCCTTCGTATTTTCCAGGCTGGTAGACTGACAAGCGCTATTTGATTACTCCCACTCTCCTTAGTTTTACATCCACCTCCATTTCAAGATCTGTATTGGCAAAATACTCCTTCCAGTTGTCTTTGTTTTTTTCCCAGAAATCAGGATAGTAATTTTGCACCCTTCGTCCGAACTCTATGCAATCGGTTTTGTATTGATCCACTAGCTTGCTGAACACTTCGCTACAGGATTGCATGATTTTTTGTTTTACCAAATCTTCGACCTGCTGGATAAAGCCAAGATCATACGTGTTAAACCTTTCATTCTGGATCTCAGCTATATCTCCTTCCACCTCCATTTTGGCCTTCAAGATAAACCTGTTACCGTCTAGAACGGGTTTTATGGATACTTTGTTGTCCGTGATGTTAAATACAAAATTTCCCGCTTTAACTTTATCGTTAGAAATATCAATGATACCCTTGGCCGGTTCACCGTGAAGCCATTTAAGGCTCATGACCTGGGAACCAGTAAGCCATGCGACCAGTTTATCACCACTGAATATGGCAGCTCCCTGAAGAGTCAAAGTATTTTTCTTTACCGTAATGCCGGGCAAACATACGTCCAGCCTCCGTATAAAGTGCCTCTGCATTATCCCAAAGTCCATGGGCATGAGCAATATTAGGCTTCGTTTTTCGTTTTCGTCAAGAAGGTCGCTGATATATTGCGACGTGCTTTTAACAGTTTTAGGCTGTATTTTAAATACCTCGCTGGCTTTACCCCTGCTTACTGCCACCTTGGTACGTTGCCTCATCCTTGGATCTCTGAAAAAAAAGTCGACATATTTGCCTATCCCCTTTTTGGCCAGCTCCTCTCCAAAGACCACCAACTGCAGGTGGTCGTAATTGGGTAGCTGATTGAGAGTGGCCATCAGCGTCTGTTCTGCCATCATTAGATTTTTTGCTTCTATAGTGACGTTTAACGTTGAAGGCTGCTCCTGTCCCCCTCCTCCTTCCCCCTGACCGCCTGGCCCCAACATGGCAGCCGGCAACGCTATTTGGTATGTTACCATAATTCTTTCATCGTTTCCACTCTTGCTCTCTGAAGGATCCAGGCCTATTCCCAGTATAAAAGCATTTCTTTCTATTTCTACCATATCCCAACAGCCCGTCAGGGTAAATATGATGATAATGGCGATAAGCGCTACCACAAAATATTTATTGTTTATCCTCATTTTTCGATGATTCCCCCTTTTTAAGTATAACGGCCAGTATGTAAAGAATTATCGTTACAGCCAGCAAAGCCAGTCCAAAATAGCTCACATACTGTGAAAACATGCCTATCTCCTTTATATTCTGTGGAAACAATGTCAGCGTATATATTATAGGTACAATCAAGAGTATAAAAGGCTTATAATTTCTAAGCCCCAGCAGTCTTGTTATTGAAATTGATGAAAGATAAAGATAGGAGGACGTAGTGGTATAGGCACCCAGTATCCAGAAAATCATAAAGAAGATATCGAATCGCTCCGCAAAACCTCCAGGGAATTTAATGTACCTGGCCAGCTGAATGGTGGGATACAGCGATCGCGCAACCGGTTCCACTCCCACTATACCCACTGTGACGGCCACAAATAAAGAATAGATAAAAATCGAAGGCAATATGCCCAAAAATCCGTATTTCACAACTTTGCTGGTATCCTGGACATAGGGCGTGATGAAGAGGAGCACCTCAAACCCGAGATAGGAGATCGCCAAAGGAGGAACAGCGCGGATCCACTCAAAAACATCCTGTTTGAATGCAGGCAGCAACTCTTCGAAATTGAAATTTTTTAAGGACAATACAATTACCAGCAGCATTGTGCCAATTACAAGGGGTTCAAATAGTTCACATATCTTAGCGATGGAGCTGATGCCGTTGAGACACAAATAGACCGCTGCCAGCATGAAGGTGATTATCAATACTTCCAGCGGCGTATTTTCAAGCAACAGCACTTTTATGGCATCGCAAAATAACCTCAGAACAGTGGTTACCACGCTTACGAAATAAAAAAAGAACACAAAACCCAATATCTTGGCTGGGACAAGGCCTATTATCTCTCTGCTATATTCCATTACAGTGCTGTTTGGAAATCTTCTGGCCAGCAATGCGGTTATAATCAACACCAAAGCCATCAATATCCCGGTGACAAAGGTAGCAATGAACCCCCCTGCCTTGGCCAATTCAGTGGCTGTACGGGGTAGAGTTAACACCGTTACCCCTATGATGGTGGAGGATACCACAAACAGAATTTGTATATTGCTCAATCTATCGCTTCTTTCTTTCATTGGGCCTCCTCCTTGACAGGGTCCTGATTCCTCCGGTCGATGTCTACGGCATATGTGCTGGTGGGCCTTCGCATCATGATCTGGCTGGACATACGTATAAGAAAATCTTTCCAGTCTTGGTGCCTCATAGGCGCCTGGGGGGTCATATAGCTTACCCCAAAGCTCTTTATGGTGACCAAATGCACGTTCAAAATGATGAAACCCAGTATGACGCCGTATATGCCCAGCAAAGCGGCTAAAATTATAAAAGGAAAGCGAAGTAGCCTTATGGCCATGGCGACGCTATACGAGGGAATGAGAAATGAAGCTATGGCAGTGATGGCCACCACAATGACCATAATGGGGCTGGTAATACCCGCTCTGACGGCCGCATCCCCTATAATCAAACCGCCTACTATACCTATGGTTTGGCCGATGGCCCGCGGCAGTCTTGCACCTGCTTCTCTGAGAAGCTCGAAGGTAATCTCCATAAGCAGGGCTTCAACAAATGCTGGAAATGGTACCGTTGCGCGGGTGGCAGCAATGGATATTGCCAGGTTGGTGGGAATAAAGCCTGGATGAAACGATACGATAGCTACATACAGCGCCGGAGTTAGCGATGCCAAAATGGCTCCGCTCCAGCGCAAGAGCCGGATGACGGAAGACAGTACCCAGCGTTCGTAGTAATCTTCGGCGCTTTGAAAAAACTGATAGAATGTGGCAGGCACTATAAGGGCATAAGGACTGTTATCCATCAAGATGGCCACTCTGCCTTCTACCAGGCTGGCTACCGTCTTATCAGGACGTTCGGTAACCTCGATTTGAGGGAAGGAAGTAAGGTAGCTATCCTGAATATAATGTTCTAGCTGGCTGCTGTCCATAAAGATATCGACGTCTATCTGGCTAAGCCGCCGCTCTACCTCTTCCACCAGCTCCTGGTTGGCTATCCCTTTGATATACGCATAGGCCACGTCAGTTTTGCCACGCCGGCCAACCTGAACGGTCTTAATCACCAAGTTTGGATCCTTGATCCTTCTTCTGAGCAGGGCGGTGTTTACCCTCAGCGTTTCGGTAAAGCCCTCCCGGGGTCCCCGAATTACGATTTCCGAGGGAGGCTCCTGTATGCCGCGCTGGGGCCAACCCCTGGCATTTGCTATGAGGATTTTGTCAAAACCCTCTACCATAACGGCCACTTCGCCTGACAAAACGCGCAAGAAAGCATCATCCAAAGTTTTCACTTCTTTGACTTCACCTATCGCCAATGCATGCAGCTTGACGACTTCAAATATCTTATCCGGCTGTATCGTCCGGTTCAGGCTGGTTTCCAGAAGGGCAATCTGATACATCATGGGTTTTAAAATCTGTTCGTTGATTATCGCCGTGTTCACCAGCCCATCGACATATACCAGAGCACACGGGATGCTCTGCGTCCCCAGGCTGAACTCGCGGAACACCACGTCGCTGCTGTCCTTCAAAAAAGCCTTGAACTTTTCTAAGTTTTTACTGACTTCCTTATCAAGCGTCAAATCAACCTGCTCTTCGCTCTTTAGCCTAGGCGGATTGTTTTCCTCCATCTTCTCTCTGTTTTTTGGATTCGGTTGACTGTCTATGTACTTCATAACGGTTATCCTCTCGCTTTAAATTGTTTGTTTCTCAGCATTTGCTGAGTACAATACAAGCTTTTTTAAAGTCACTATCATTCTAAGTAATAGAATACACAAATGAGGATTATTTATTCAGCACAATAAAAAACAGCAGGACCTTTGTAATCCTGCTGTTTTTAAAATCACTATGAATTAAAACTTGTTTATTACTAACCCGGTCAATAGCTTGGGATAAAAATAAGTGGATTTTTGCGGCATCTTCTCCCCTGCCAGCGAAACTTCTTTGACTTGCTTGACAGATGTGGGGTTGACGAAAAAGGCCATTTGGCAATTGCCCTCTTCTACCCACGTTACTCCTTCTGTCAAGTCATGGGTATAAGTGATAAACTCTTGGTTTGCTATCTGCTCCTTCCCTATTCCCAAAAGGGGTTCAAGAAGCAAGGTATGAAGTATGGTCACGTCCAAACTCCTATATGACATATCGTGCTCGGGCAGACGCTCACTGATTATTTCAATGTCTTTGAGCGCCAGTACATGGCAGCTCTTCAAATTGCCATCGTAAAACACGAAGGTATGGCTACCTTTTTTGGTAAGTAAGCTGTCCATCTCCTCTGCCCGCTGCTTCAAGGTGCGGCCGGAGAATAGGTGTTCCTCAATGACAAAATCCCTGGATGCATTCTGCAGAAATTCTTCTTTGGAAAAATTCTTAATACCGTTTATCACTCGATGGGTAGGAAGTATTATCAGCCCAGGATCTTCCATCTCTACCATCATCATCATTACGAAGTTATAAAGCTCATCGCCGGTATGGTGTGGGTTTTGTTTCATGCGCTCGTTGCGGTACGTGAGGGCGGTCTCGTACCGGTGGTGGCCATCTGCAATGTAAAGCTTCTTGTCTGCCATGCTCTCTTGAATTTGAGCTATTATCGAGGCATCCGACACAACCCAAAGCCTTTCAATAATCCCCTGGATAGCTTCCACTTCAATGTCAGGCGAATTTGCATCCGTATACTGTTTAAGCAACATCGGGATTGTCTTTTCAGGGTCGTCATAAAGCGCAAATATCTGGCTGAAATTGGCTTCACAGGCTCGCATAAGCTGTAACCTATCGGCCTTGGGTTTAGAAAGGGTATTCTCATGCGGCAGTATGACGCCCCTTGAGAACTCCTCCAGCCTTACCAATCCTACAAATCCTGTCCGGGTATACGTATTGCCGTTTGGAAGGCTGAACTGCTGCTGATAAATGTAGAATGAAGGCTGCTTTTCTTGAACCAATATTTGATTCTCGAGCCACTCCTTTAAATATCGAGCAGCCCTGGTGTATTTATTGTTGTATTCATCATCCCCCGGCTCTTCCTTCCCCAGCTCTAAGCGAATGATATTATATTCGCTCATTTGGTAGAACCGGTCCTGTTCTGCTGGCGATATTACATCGTAAGGAGGAGTCATGACTTTCGACAAGTCGCTTATTTTGCTGGTATTATAACGTAAGCCTTTGAAAGGTATAACCTGTGCCATATTTCGTACACCCCTATATATTTTTTTAATAAGCTCATTTTATATTATCTTAGGGGTGTCGTCAAGAAGATGAAACAGGATATACTCGATACCCACGGCTTATTCCCTGTCCCTCAAGCTATTGAGGTAGTCAATGAGGTCTGAGGCCTCCTGTTTGGTCAGCGCTTTGCTTTCGGTCTTGTGATACCGCTGCTGCAGTATTTCTTTCATCTGGGCTTCAGAGTATCCAAGTGCATTGTATATGGCATATATTGCTCTTTTCTGTGCCTCGGTGATCGGTTCCTCACGGGGAGGAGCTTTTGCTTCCCTTGCCTTGGCCTCCACTGGGCTATCCACTATATTCTCCCCTTCTTCCAGTTCGGGCGCAAACTGTGTACCGTATCCCAAAGCCGCCAATGCACGCCCATAGGCCTTGGTATATGCCTTTTCTATATAATCTTCAAAATCATCTCCGGTCTCAGACCCTACGCCTATCTCCACATTTCCTTTGCTATCGGTCACCTCAAGCTCATAATAGGCAAACTTGTTGTGAGGGTCTATGATCTTATCGCGTATGACAGTCTTGGTGCCCTGTTTGTTTTCATCGCGAAACCATACCATCCGCCACTTGACCTCCAGATAATCGGCATAGTCGGTCTCCCAGCTGTTGGCCTTGGGGTTCCAGCGACGGATGGGTAGTTTGGTTAAGTGCTCTTCTGGATTGAATGTTCCGCTGTCCATTTCGCATCGATGCTCCTTTACTTTTTTGTATTTATTATGTGAAGATATATATGAAAAAACACTGATATATTTATGGAAACGATGGAACAATCAATCCAGCACAATGACAGCGAGTAACTCCAGCGGTTCATCGCCGCAGTTTTCAACCGAATGACCTTTTCCACCACCTGTAAACATTGCATCCCCTGCTTGTACATAATGTGTAGTACCATTGTCGTCAACCTTGCCCCTGCCTTTCAAGAAATAGAACATCTCGGTCTCATTGGCGTGTTGATGGAATCCTATGGAGCACCCTTTTTCCAGAGTTATTTTTGCAAAAAGCCGGGTCTTGGCGGGCAGCTGCTCTTTCCCTATATGCGTGATCTTGACAGTACCATTTCCTCCCCTCATCCGCTCTCTAAGCTCGACTTCCATCTCATGGGCTTTAATTATCATATACATCCTCCCTTTCCCTATTTTTGAAAATATTTAAACTAAATCCTGTTAGACAGCAGGCTGGCCAGCTGCTTCATTCATTAGTTATACAGATTTTTGGAAAGACGGCACAGTACCCTCAACAGCTTATATGTTTGCCTATCGCACCTGGTATGGTTTTCTGGGTTTCTTACATTAGCCATCACCTTAAAAAATATTTTATCACATTTTTAGCAATTCATCTCCGTCTTGTAGAAGTTTAAGTATTTTTTACCGTAAAGCGAGTAAAGACAGCTGTTCTGATTATAAAAAAATCGATCAGGTTTGTTATAAAAAATTTTAAAGGACAGCGTATAAACCGTTTCGAACTGGTTAACATAAATAGCGAAGGGTACGTAACGGTTGAGCCCAGACTCATATACGCTCGGACGGGGCGTATATGGGTCGGCCAAAGATTGCATACAGGTCGCGTCAGGCCTGTATGCAGTCGGCGGGCAGATCCCGTGTGGCGGGGAAAAGTTTTATTGCAGTCGTATCTTTTATGATTGCAATAAGATTCCAACCTGTCACACGGGGTCGAGCGAAGATCATACAGGGTGCCGAAGGTCATTGTTGTACTAACGGTTCTGTGCAGCCGAGAGGTTGTACAGGGCTGTACAGGCATCCTGTATGGTCGAACGAACCATCACGACAGGTGATGACCTGTTTGGCCATGGTCTGAAGGTTACGGCTGGTTCGTGCTGTAGGATCATGGCTGGATAGTAAGTTACCTGTCGTGGTGCAAGGTAGATCGTTACGTGCTCTTTTGTTTTTGTGGCTCCTCGCATATAGTCATCGTCGGCCTTATTATTGTATCGGAATTTACCCCTGAACCATTTAGGAATAAAAAAGTAGTATCTGAAAAATATTATTTTTACAGCCTTAGCGCTGCCAAACAAAAATATAATGAGGTGAAAGGATGCGCAAATTAGCTCCTTTATTCCTGGTTGTCATTTTATTGTTAACAACTTCCATTTATCCCGTCAACGCTGATGATTGGTATCAAAGTGAACCGGATCATTTTACCGTATATCTTC
This sequence comes from Caldicoprobacter faecalis, assembly GCF_900115765.1. NCBI lineage: Bacteria > Bacillati > Bacillota > Clostridia > Caldicoprobacterales > Caldicoprobacteraceae > Caldicoprobacter > Caldicoprobacter faecalis. Next base: position 121,801 of record NZ_FOXR01000001.1, read on the forward strand.
CAGATGGAACCGTTCTCTTCAAAATTGGAATGAGGGTATATGTAGACGACGAATACATCAGCCAAGATAATAAAAAATACAGGATTATAAAAGTTGACGTTTCAGATAAAACCGCCATAGCTGAGTTTGTAGAAGATGTTGAACTACCGGATGTTTCGGATATATCCTTTAATTCATATATACCGACTTTGGCGCAGAATGAAAACAGGACCATAGGGATCTATTGTACACACTCCGATGAATCATATCTACCATCAGATGGATCAGCCAGCATAAGAGCAAATGGAGGTATATTGGATGTTGCCAAAAAATTGGGAGAAGAATTTGAAAATAGGGGGGTAAAAACCGTGGTTAATACAACCCCCCACGACCCTCATGATGCAGGAGCATACAGGCGTTCCAGACGGACAGCTTTTAAAATAATAAAAGACCACAGCCCGGCTGCCCTTTTTGACGTACACAGGGATTCAGTCCCGAAGGAAGAATATATAACGAGATTGAACGGAAAGGAAATTACCAGAATACGCATTGTGGTGGGGAGGAGTAACCAAAACCGCGAAGTAAATGAATCATTCGCATATCGCATAAAAGCGGTCGCTGACAAACGGTATCCAGGCCTTATAAAAGACATCTTTATGGGCAAAGGAAATTATAATCAAGAGCTTCATCCTCGCTCCCTACTTTTGGAATTTGGGACATACAACCATATGAAAGAGAGAGCATTAAGAGCAACTTCATTTTTTGCTGAAGTTGCAGATATAGCGCTCTTTGGTGGTACCGTCCGAAATGAAGAGACACGACAGAAAGAAAAAGTTCCCCAACTTGCAAAGGAAAACACCGGCGCTGGAAAAGGAATACTGTTTTTGTTCCTTTTTGTCATCTTCGGAGGAGGTGCTTTCTTTTTCTTGAGCTACGGGAAAGAAGAGGCATGGGAAAAGATTCAAGCTGCGAAAAACCTTGTTTTAGCTATAAAGGAGAGCATTGCAAGCCTTTTCCGCAAGTGAACCCTGCCGTTAAAAGTTTGAGCAGTGCATGGTGAAACGGTATTATTAAATTTGAAACAAATATAGCAACTCTCAAAGCGGTAGCATATCATAGATTAATGTAATGTCTTTGTTTGCTAATACGCTGGGAGGAGGATCAAACTGTGGTATGTAGAAGGAGGATTTTGCGCATAGGCAACTGGGGTGATGATGTCGCCATTTTGCAGAATACACTTGCCAGCCTGGATTATTACACCGGACCCATCGACGGAATTTTTGGCCCCCTCACACGCCAAGCGGTTATGAGGCTTCAGGCCGATAATGGGCTGGTACCCGATGGAATAGTAGGCCCCCTCACCTATAACGTCATTGATCAATTGGTGCCTTAAGTGAGCTAAATATTTCATTCCCGGTGCTTTGCTTTCTGCATGTCCAAGTACAATAAGTGCTTTCTGTTTTCCTTGTTGTATAGAATCCCTTATGTACTCGGGCATTTCCCATTCTGGTACTTCCCCGTAGATTATAACTTCCGGGTTCTCCTTTTGAATAACTTTTATTGCCACATCGCCTTGGCCTCTATAGCCTGCCAGTAAAACTATACGATTGTTGAATTTACAATTTTATGGTAAAATATAGACAAGGTAATCGGATACAGCAGGGTGCGGTTGCCACTTCCCCACAGAAGGGAGGTGGTGCTTATGATGAGCGTTTTCGAGGCGTTGTCCTTGATGATAACCTTCGGATTGTTTATCATAGCACTTTTGGAGTTCCTCTCCAAAAAGAAAATAACCACCCTCCTGGCCCAGGGTGGTTATAAATTCTTTAAATAGCCATCTCAGGGTAACCGCACTTTGCGGTGCCGATTACCTTGCTTATATTATTATATCATAAAACAATCAAAAGTAAACAATAATTTTACCAGAAGTTTCGCAACTTAAATTTTCCAATTGTATGGAATAGGCCCAACCATTCGGTGAGGTACATATGGCTCTTCCAAATAGGCAACTTCCTCTGGACTCAAAGAAACCGACAAAGCCGCCACTGCTTCTTCTACATGGGAAATCTTCGTTGCACCTACAATAGGAGCAACAACCGTTTCTTTTTGTAATAACCAGGCCAATGCAATCTGCGCCTGAGATACTCCGTGTTTTTGGGCCACTTCCTTTACCCGATCCACTATAACCTTATCCACTTCATATGTCGAGTCATATTTGGACCTTGCTATTTGGTCAGTTTCATAACGTTTAGTTGGCGCTGACCAATCTCGGCATAACCTCCCTGCTGCCAATGGGCTATAGGGTGTAACGGCTATTCTTTCGGCTTTGCACAACGGTAACATCTCCCTTTCCTCTTCACGGTAAATGAGATTAAGGTGATTCTGCATACTTACAAAACGAGTCCAGCCGTTCTTCTCTGCTGTGTAAAGCGCTTTTTGGAATTGCCACGCATACATAGAAGATGCACCTATGTACCTGGCTTTCCCAGCTTTTACAACATCGTGTAACGCTTCCATCGATTCTTCAATTGGAGTATCGTAATCCCAGCGATGAATAATATACAGATCAACATAATCCATCCCTAAACGTTTTAAGCTATTATCAATCTCTCTCATAATTACTTTCCTTGAAAGGCCTCCTCCATTAGGTCCATCAAACATTTTACCCCATACCTTTGTAGCAATAACAACCTCATCGCGGTTTGCAAAATCCTTTATTGCCCGACCGAGAATTTCTTCACTCCTTCCATAAGAATATATATTCGCTGTATCAAAAAAGTTAATTCCAAGCTCAAGAGCCCTTTTAATAATGGCACGACTTTCTTCTTCATTAAGTACCCATTTATGCACCCACCTCTCAGGGTCTCCAAAACTCATGCAACCAAGACAAATTCGAGACACCTCAAGACCTGTATTACCTAATTTTACATATTCCATTATTCAACCCTCCTCAATATTCTATAACTTTTATAAAATACCATATGATCATTTGAATCTAACGAAAGTTCGAAATAGCTTCAGATAACTTTTTCATAATTACGGGTACGTCAATCTCTTGAGGACATAGCTTCTTACATTCACCACAAGCAATACAGTTAGAAGGCGTCTCTTCATCCGTTAGCGCATCAATCGTAAATCTAAGTCCAGGAGAAGGTTCAAAGGAGAATTCATTATACAGGGAGATTAACATGGGAATATCCAGATTGTTAGGACAACCCTCGCAACAATATCGACAGGAGGTGCAAGGTACAAGGTCTACTAACCTGGATACAACCTTTCGTAAAAGCTCTATTTCTTCCTCTGTAATAGGAGTGGGATCAGAAAATGTCTTGATGTTATCCTTTAATTGGTCAATATGCGTCATTCCACTGAGTACAACTTGTACACCCGGTAAAGACTTTACAAATCGAAATGCCCACGATGCAATGGAATCGTTAGGACGAGCTTTTTTCAACATTGCATTCGTCTCCTCATCCAAAGATGCCAGCCGACCTCCACGACAGGGCTCCATAACCATCACTGGAATATCCCGTTCAACAAGAATCTCGTATTTTCGTTTTGCATTCTGTAGCGTCCAGTCTAAGTAGTTGAGCTGAATCTGTACAAAGTCAAAACAATCTTTCCAGTTGAGAAATTTCTCGATAGTCTCAGCCCTACCGTGAGCAGAAAAACCCAAGTAACGAATACGGCCTGCCTTCTTTTGCTCAAGTAGAAAGTCCACAATACCTAAAACCTCATTCGTATACAAATCATATGAGGTTTCGCAAACATTATGCAGTAGATAAAAATCAAAATAATCTACCCTACATTTTTCTAACTGTTCCTCAAATATCTCTGCTGGTGAAGTTTTCTTCAATCCAGTTAGATACCCTACAAATTCCAAATTTCCTTCATTGTAACGCATCATGTGCCCCGGCATCTTAGTTGCCAAATACCAGCTTTCACGAGGATATTGATTCAATATTTTCCCCAAAAATACTTCCGATTCACCATTATGATACCTATAAGCAGTATCAAAGTAATTAATACCATGTTCATAAGCATACTCAATAAGTTCTCGTGCTTTTCTTTCATCAATCGGCCCACCTTTCCCAGTGGTGGGTAAACGCATGCAACCCATACCAAGTTGTGAAATATTTAGATTGTGAAATGGTTTGTAAATCATAAAAAGCACCATCCTCTCTGTAATTTATGAAGTTTTCAACTGATTTCTAATGCTGCAGCCGAGTTTTATTGATTGTTTTGGGTTGTACTTTTGATATGCCTACTTCATGGCAATTACTAATTTATCATTTGGAGTTAACTCCAAGTCAAGTGTTATTAATGCGCAACCAATACTAGACAACAAAATTAGGCAGCATCTGAAAAGCCGGGGGCATTCCGGTAAGCATGGAAAACAACTTTGTTTGATTGAATATTGATTCAGATAACCTGGAAATTCTTCCACATTTTCCGAATCATTTCTCCGTTCCAGGAGAAAATTTCAGAGAAACGGATGAAAACCTCATTCTTCCTATTGAGAGATCAGATTCATGATAATGGAAACATTCATCGGAAACATTCATCGTGATGTGGGATTTCTCCATGGAACGGAACAATGCGGCACAGGAATTATAGATTCCAAAAAACGGATAGGATAATCCGGATATGACAAAATAGGTAATGGCAGCTGCCATAACATCATCTTCGACACTGCCAAAGAGAATCCGTAACGTTGGTTTATGAAAGAGAATGACGAACAGCATAATTCCCGAGGAAATAATTGTAGTGACAGTAATTAACTGACTGGCAGCATTACAGGCTTGGTCTTTTTCTTTGCGTCCAATATATTGGGAAACAACGACAGCCCCACCCGTAGCAAGCGCAGTTAGCACAAAATTGAGCAGATAATTAATCATATCCACCAAGGAAACGCCTGACTAGGAGTAAGCAAGACAATCGTTCGGTGCCACATCCGGAAACTTAAGGACATGAATATACCTAAGCTTATAGTTTTCGTCTTTTACTTTTAGCAGGCTGGATGATATCTTTTTATCTTTTTAGTTTGTTTTGTGCAGGGACAACCTTGGTTTCGTATTGCTCAATTTTATAATTAAGCCTCTCCAGTGCTTTTTGCATCTCCTCGATACGAGCGATGAGTTGCTCACGCTGCTCGATTAAGATCTGTTTTCTGGCCTCTACGGTTGCATCTCCTTGCTGAAACAGCGCGACATACTCGATCAGTGCTTCAATTTGAACTCCCGCATCACGCATACATTTGATGAATTCAATCCACCTGCAGTCTTCCTCTGTATAATCCCGGATTCCGCTTTCGTTGCGATGCACCCTAGGAATCAGCCCAATACGCTCATAGTAGCGGAGTGTATCCGGTGAAAGGCCAAATTTTTTGCTTACTTCTGTAATTGTCATGTGTTTTTACCTCCGATGTTCGATATTATAATAACTAATAATAGCTAATGCTTGAAGCTAAATCCAAGTCAAGCGTTAGAATAGTAGTCATATTTTTATTGCTATACTCCTAATTACTTGCCATTTCCTATCTTCCTTTCAAATCAATATTCTTTATTAATATCCTAAACTAATTTAATATCATAAGGCATAGAGTTAACTCCAAGTCAACTCCCTTTTTGAATTAGTGTTGGAGAATTCCTCCTACATTTGAGCGAGTGACTTATCAAATGGTCATTGGACTTACATTGGAAACAAAGTAGCTAAAAATCTCCGCTGTAAAAAATGAAGGGTTCCAGGATTTTCAAAACCCTGGAACCCTTCATTTTTGGTGCCGGAGGCCGGACTCGAACCGGCACGGTTTTATTCAAACCCCAGGATTTTAAGTCCTGTGCGTCTGCCAGTTCCGCCACTCCGGCAAAAATGGAGGCGCCGCCCAGATTCGAACTGGGGAATCGAGGTTTTGCAGACCTCTGCCTTACCACTTGGCTACGGCGCCATACTGGAGCGGGAAACGGGACTCGAACCCGCGACTTTCACCTTGGCAAGGTGACGCTCTACCACTGAGCTATTCCCGCGCGCTATTCCTTTTGTATTTTTCCTCCTTTATTAAAACCTTCTTCTTTCTGGGTTTTCTACCGTCCTTTTAAGGGCGCTACTTGTTTTTCAAAATTTTTTTCACGCACAAGCTTACTTCTGCCTTTCGCGTTTTAATCTGTTGGACCGAGACAATCATGGTGCCTCGGGGCGGAATCGAACCACCGACACGCGGATTTTCAGTCCGCTGCTCTACCAACTGAGCTACCGAGGCCTGTTACCTTCCTCAAGCAGCCTACCCACCTCTTACTATCAACACAAACAGCACAAAGTATTTTATCTGCCCCTTTCAACCGTCATTCGGCTGCAACGTCCCGCTGACTATTATTAGTATATAGTACCCACGATTATAAGTCAAAAACAACCGCAGTGGATTTATCACGATTATTTTTATATTTCTCTCAAAATCTTGCATTATCTTTATCAATATCCTGCATTCTATCTGCGTCTCTTCAATTCATCATATACCTCTTCAATGGATATGCCCTGCTCAACCAGCACAACTAGCAGGTGATACAGAAGGTCACTTACTTCATATATGACCTCAGACTTTACCCTGTTTTTTGCTGCAATGATCACCTCAGCTGATTCCTCTCCCACCTTTTTTAAAATCTTATCGATGCCCTTTTCAAACAGATAGCATGTATAAGACCCTTCCCTGGGATGCAGTTTTCTGTCCACTATGACGTCATACAGCTCCTGCAGCACCGATGTCTTTCCGTTTGCACGGTTTTGCTCTTCAGATGATTCCTCCTGCATTTCCGAAGAAGGCCGCTCGGCTGTGCCATCCATTTTATGTTCGTCATCTCTTTTCACATCAGCGTATACCTCTTCAGGGATAAATACCCTCTCTCCCTTTATGACCCATGTGCCATTGGCTTTATCGGCAGCACGGTAAAAACAGGACTTATAACCGGTATGGCAGGCAGCCTTAACCTGTTGCACCTTAAACAGCAAAGCGTCTCCGTCGCAGTCAATGAATACCTCTTTTATCTTCTGAACGTGACCCGAGGTTTCACCCTTCATCCATATCTTTCTACGGGTTCTGCTCCAGAAATGGGTTATTCCGGTCTCAAGGCTTTTTTCCAAGGCCTGGCGGTTCATATAGCCCAGCATCAGCACTTCTCCCGTCTCCTCATCCTGAATTATGGCGGGTATCAACCCATCGCTGTTAAATTTCACTTCGCCCATCAACATGATCAAAAACTCCTCCTTCAGGTTTATTGTGCTTTTAATCAACTGCTGAATTGCCTATTCAGCGGCGTTTTTATTCATATTTCCCTTTACTGGTACCCCTCTTTTAGCCAGATAATCTTTGACTTCCTGTATGCTTACCTCCTTAAAATGAAATACCGACGCAGCCAGCACTCCTTTGGCCCCACCCTGTACCACCGCTTGATAGAAGTGTTCCAGCGTTCCTGCTCCTCCGGAGGCGATTACCGGTATGCTCACAGCCTGGGATACCGCTTTAGTAAGTGGTATGTCGTACCCATCCTTGGTCCCATCCCTATCCATACTCGTTAAAAGTATCTCCCCGGCTCCCAGCTTTTCAACTTCAACTGCCCACCCGATGGCGTCTTTGCCAGTGTTTTCTTTTCCGCCCCTTATATACACGTCCCAGCCATTGCCCCCGCGCATTTTGGCATCTATGGCGACGATGATGCGCTGAGGTCCAAAAATCCCGGCAGCTTCGGCTATTAAATCAGGATTTTTATAGGCCGCTGTGCCTACCGAAACCTTACTGGCACCCGATTCCAGTACGTCCCGTATGTCCGACAGCTCAGCTATTCCACCGCCTACAGTAAGCGGGATAGATATTCGGCTGACCACCTTTTCAACGACGTTAAGCATGTTCTTTCTACCTTCAACGGTAGCCGATATATCCAAAAATACCAGCTCATCGGCTCCTTCATCCTCATAGGCCTTTGCTATTTCGACGGGATCGCCCGCATCGCGCAAGTTGGCGAAATGTACCCCTTTTACCACTCTGCCACCGTATACATCCAAACAAGGTATGATTCTTATCGTTTCCATCGTCTATCTCTCCTCCAATTTTAAGGCTTGCTTTAGATCTATCTTACCGCTGTATAGCGCCTTGCCTATAATGACGCCATCTACCCCCACAGACTTAAGCTGGGCTATATGCTCAAGAGAGCTTACTCCACCCGAAGCTATCACGTTAAGACCCGTCTTTTCAACCATCTCCCTGGTCGATGGTATGTTTGGCCCCTCCAGCATGCCGTCGCGCAGTATATCGGTGTAAATCGCCGTCTCCACTCCCATCTCCTTCACCCTTTTACCCAGCTCAACCGGCGTTATATCGCATTCCTCTACCCAACCTCTGATGGCTACCCTGTTGTTTCTGGCATCTATCCCGACAGCTATTGATGTTCCAAAACGCCTTATGGCCCGTTCAAGCAATACAGGGTCCTCCACCGCCGCTGTACCCAGTATAACCCTGGCCACCCCCACCTCCTCCAAAAGGTAGGCTATCCTTTCCATGGAGCGTATTCCGCCGCCTACCTGAACCGGTATATTCACTCTTTCTATGATTTCCTTTATAATGCTTTCATTCTGCGAATGCCCTTGAAAAGCCCCGTCTAAATCCACTACATGGAGGAAGCGGGCGCCTTGGGCCTTCCATTGCAGCGCAACTTCCACCGGGTTGTCGCTGTAAACCGTCTGGTGTTCGGCTCTGCCCTGTATAAGGCGAACACATTTTCCACCCTTTATATCTATTGCCGGATAAATTGTCATATTCTAAATTACCCCCAATTTTTAAAATTTACAGATATTCGCTCCAACAGCGTGTTTAAGACACCGATCAGTCAATAATCCCTTTGGTGGAAGGAATTTTATCCACGTCTTTTTCCAGAGCCACCGCCTGTCGCAAAGCCCGTGCAAAAGCCTTAAAAGCGGCCTCCAGCATGTGATGAGCGTTTGAGCCGTATAAAATCCTTACATGCAGTGTGATTCCGCATTGATTGCAGAAGGCCCTAAAAAACTCTTCGGCAAGCTGTGTATCAAAACTTCCTACCATGAGAGCAAGCTGCGGTGTCTCATAATGTAGGTATGGCCGCCCGCTTATGTCCAAGCTTACCATGGCCAGTGACTCGTCCATAGGCACAAACGACGTCCCGTAACGGGATATTCCCTTTTTATCTCCCAGCGCCTGTGCAAAAGCCCTACCCAAGACGATACCCACATCCTCCACTGTGTGATGGCCGTCCACATTTAAGTCACCACGGCATTCCACCAACAGGTCGAAGCCGCTGTGCCCTGCTAGGATGGTGAGCATGTGGTCAAAAAATCCGATACCTGTATCTATCCTGGCCAACCCCTGCCCTTCCAGATTTATCTCCACCTTTACGCTTGTTTCACTGGAACGCCTTTCTGCCTTACCTATCCTCTGGTTCATACTTTACCCCTCCAGTATTCGTTTTAGCGTTTCTACAAAAGCGTCGTTGTCCTGTCTTGTACCTACCGTGATGCGCAGATAATTCTTGAGCCTGGGGTCATTGGGGAAATTGCGAACCAGTATACCTTCCCCTATTAGCTTTTTATAGACCATTTCGGCATCGGGAACCTTTATGAGCAAAAAATTGGCCTTCGAAGGATAAACCTCGATTCCTTTGACACCACGTAATTTATCGTACAGTCGTTCCCTTTCGTGTATCATGGAGGCAATCCTGCTACGAAAAAGGTCAATGTTTTCAAGTACCAGCTGTGCCGCCTTCTGTGAGAAGCTGTTTAGGTTGTAAGGTGGCTTTACCGCGTATACCTGTTCAACCAGCTTTCTGTTTCCTATCAGATATCCAACGCGAAGGCCGGCCAGCCCGAAAGCCTTTGAAAAGGTCTTGAGGACCAGTGCATTGGGGTAATTTACGATTTGGTCCGCAATCGAATCCCCGCAAAACTCGCCGTAAGCCTCATCCACCACTACCACGCCGTTAAAAGCCTTGATCAGCTTCATAAGTTCATCTTTATCGATGACGTTGCCTGTAGGGTTATTAGGAGAACATATGAACACAACCCTGGGCTTGTATTGTTCTATTGCCTTATAAAATGCGCTCACATCATAGTCAAAGTTGTCATCTAGCGGCACCTCTACAGGTATGCCCCCGGCTATATGGGTAAATATGCCGTACATTGTAAACGATGGGCTGGGGCACAGCACCCCGTCTCCTTTTCCCACGAAAGCGCTTATTATCACCCTTATCAGCTCATCTGAACCAGCCCCTACCATAACCTCATCGGGCGATACGCCGCAGTATCGAGAAATAGCCTGCCTTAAGGCGGTTGCATCGGAATCAGGGTATCTGTTAAATTGACACCCCTCCATCAATTCTTTTACTAGCTGTTGCCTGATAGCCTCCGGTAAGTCATAAGGGCTTTCATTGGCATCCAATTTTATTTTATAAGGCACGCTACGAACCTTATAGGGCTTTAAAGCTTTAAGGTCATTACGCAGGAATTCAGCCATTCTCTTTAAACCTCACTTCTATGGAATTTGCATGGGCAGTTAACCCTTCCCTGTTTGCAAACTCTATAACATCGAGAGATACGGCTTTTAGCGCTTTTTCGGTATAGAATATTATGTTGGATTTCTTTACAAAATCGTATACTCCCAGGGGTGAGAAGAAACGCGCCGTACCGCCGGTAGGAAGCACGTGGTTGGGCCCGGCCATATAATCCCCCACCGGCTCGGGAGTATAGTGCCCCAGGAATATGGAACCCGCATGCTTGACGGCCCCCAAAATCTCAAAGGGGTTTTGTACGGCCAGCTCCAGGTGTTCTGGTGCAATGGAGTTTGCGATTTCTACAGCCTGTTCAAGCGAATCAACCACGATCAGGGCCCCAAAATCCCTTAAAGAAGCCTGTATGATGTCCTTTGATGATAAGCCCTCAACTTGCCTTTGCAGTTCCTCAACTACACGGCTGGCTAACTCGAAAGAGGTAGTTACAAGAATGGCTGAAGCCATGGGGTCGTGTTCGGCCTGCGACATGAGGTCGGCCGCCACAAAGGCTGGCTCAGCCGAGGAATCGGCCAGTACCATCACCTCGCTGGGGCCGGCTATCATATCGATGTCTACGTAGCCGTATACCTCCTTCTTAGCCAGCGCCACATAAATGTTCCCCGGCCCTACTATCTTGTCCACCTTGGGTATGGTGTGGGTACCAAAGGCCAGTGCGGCTATAGCCTGCGCTCCCCCTATTTTAAATATCCTTTTGCACCCCGCCTCGCACGCCGCCACCAGGGTATGCGGGTTTACCTTTTTGTCCTTCCCGGGCGGTGTGGCCATGATAATATCAGATACACCTGCCACCCTCGCGGGAATGACATTCATAAGCACCGAAGAAGGATATGCCGCTCGCCCACCCGGTACGTAGACTCCAACTCGCTCCATGGGCACTACACGTTGTCCCAAGATTATGCCATTTTCTTCGCATATTGCCCAGGAATTTTCAAGCTGTTTGTTGTGAAATTTCCATATATTGTCTCGAGCTTGCCTGAGTATATCAATATAACGGCCATCAACCTTTGAATAGGCCTCCTGGATTTCCTCTTGGGATACCAGCATCTCCTGTGCGTTGGCGTAATGTACTCCATCGAATCGAGCAGTATATTCAATAACCGCTTCATCCCCTCTTTGCCGAACAGCTAAAAGTATTTCCAAGACAGCGTTTCTTTCTCTTTCAAACGATACCTGCGAGCGGCGGTCGAGCCTGTTCAATATCCATGCGGTATCCTTACCCCTTCCATCAATTAACTTCACCATCTTTTCGCTCCTCCAATACCATTTGAATGTTATCGATAAGCGCTTTTATCTCCCTGTTCTTCATCTTTAAGCTGACGCGATTGACCACCAGCCTGGCACTTATACTGCATATCTCTTCCAGTATCACAAGCCCGTTCTCTTTAAGGGTCCTGCCGCTCTCCACTATATCCACAATTACATCGGACAATCCCGTTAAGGGAGCCAGCTCCACAGAGCCGTTCAGCTTTATAATCTCCACTGCCTTGCCTTTCCGCGAAAAATAGTTACGCGCTATATTGGGGTATTTTGTAGCCACACGGGTATGAGAGCGCGTGATCCAGCTATCCTGCTTTTCAGGAAAACCGGCTACTACCAATCTGCACTGGCCGAACTTTAAATCCAGCATCTCATACAGAAGACGCCCCTCTTCCAGCAGCGTGTCCTTGCCTACAATTCCTACATCAGCTATGCCGTATTCCACATACGTTGGAACATCGCTGGGCTTGACCAGTATTATGCGAATTTGCTGGTCGGGCGTAAAAAATATCAGCTTCCTTGAGGGCTCTTTAAGTTGGCCACAGTCAACCCCTGCAGCCTCCAGAACATCTATGGCCTCCTCCATCAGCCTTCCCTTGGCAAGAGCTATGGTTACCAACGAAATGTTCCCCTTTCTATGAATAGTAAAGCATATCCTTTTTTGGCACTTGAAAATTCGTACAATGGTGTTAAACTGCTTAAAACAATGGAGTTAACTTGCATAAAAAACAGATGAACAAATAACTACAAGTAACTAAAAAATAACCACAAAACGCTTCCATCGCTCAACGTAAATGTCAGCTTATATCTCTATTAGAAATCGATCTCGTGCTCAACAATATCCTCTTTTTCTCTGACCTCTACTACCCTTGGAATGCGCTTCTTTCTGGCATAATCCAAAGGATTTTTGCTCTCCTCTGTAGATAGGAACATCTCTACCCTTTTGTTCTGCTTTTTGAGCTGCTGCATAAATTCATATGCCCTACCCCTCTGGCTGCCTTCTGCCACTACCAGCACATCGACGGGCGGTATCTCTTCCAATTTCCCTTGACGTTCCAGAGCGATAAGCAGGCGCTTGATGCCTATCGCGAACCCTGTAGCCGGCAGGTCGCGCCCAAACTCGGATACCAGCCTGTCATATCGACCGCCGCCACACACAGGATAACCCAGCTCTTTTGTTATTCCCCTGAATATTATGCCAGTATAAAAGTTGAAGCTTTGAACCATTCCCAGGTCAAAAGTGATGTAGCGGCCAAATCCGTAGTCCTTTAAAATTCCGTATACCTGATATATGTTTTCGAGAGCGGCCCTGCATTTGGGGCTGCGAGAAATTTTCATGGCTTCTGTCAGGATTTCGCTATCTCCATAGAGCTGTGGCAACCTGTACATCGTTTCCTTAATATGCACCGAAATGGGCAGTTTCTTGAGAAGCATCTCAAGGGCCAACATGTTTTTTTGGTCAATCAAGGTTCGGATTTCTTCCGCCTCCTGCTCGGATATCCCCGCTTCTTCAATCAAGCCCTTAAAAAATTCCACCTGACCTATATCAATCTGAAACTCTGCAAGCCTCAGATCCAGAAACAGCTGTATGGCCATCGCGATGACCTCTGCATCGGCTTCAGGCCCATCTACGCCCAAAAGCTCTACCCCTGCCTGTGCCACTTCACGCTGTTTGCAGGCCTGAAATTCGCCGTATCGGTATACATTCCCTAGATAGAATAATCGGAGTGGAAGAGGGTGGTCACCCATCTTCGTGCCAACAACCCTGGCAATAGGCATGGTGATATCGGGGCGCAACACAAGTACTCTTCCTTCGGGATCGATCAGTTTAAACATGTGTTCCTGTTCGATAGAAGGCTTAACCCCCGCAAATACATCAAAAAATTCGAGTATCGGCGTTTCTATTTCATTATAGCCGCTCAAATAAAAAAACCTTCTTATTTTATCTTCTATCTTGCGCTTGTTATAGCATTCATCAGGCAAGTAGTCCTGCACGCCGTCGGGCAGGCTCAATTTTAGCTTACCAATCATCTAAACCCCCCATTTATTTAACACTTTAATTGATTAAATTGATAAAGCGTTAAACTAATGTATATTATATTATAAACTTTAGAGCAATGTCAATTATGAATTTACTTTTGTCTTTAAGATAAACTTTTAGCGGTTAATTGTGGCTTGAATTGCTCTCGATATAACACTGAATAAAGCCCGTTGTTGTTGCGTTTTATTGACTGCCGGCAACAACGACTGTAAAATAATATAGAAATCCAATATAAAGGCAGGGATAGAAATTGTTGGACTACCACCTTCACAGCACGTATTCGCTGGATAGCCGTATGTCTATGGAGGCGGCATGCCTGCGTGCCATTGAAGCAGGGCTCAAAGAAATCGCATTCACTGATCATATAGATATCGATTGGCCGGATGACAGCATTCCACCTTTTGACATCAGGACGCTGGACAGGTATTTTGAAGACATAGAAAAAATGCAGGACATGTTTAAAGGACAGCTAGTAATAAAGAAGGGAATCGAAATTGGCTTGCAGCCACACATCCTCGAGAAATGTACCGATATCATAAAAGCATATCCCTTTGATTTTGTAATAGCATCGGTTCATATAGTAGGAGGGGTTGACCCTTACTGGGGCACCTTTTATCAAGGAAAGACAAAAGAGGAAAGCTACCGGCAATACTATGAGGAGATACTTATGCTCATCAAATCCTTTGATGCTTTTAATGTTTTAGGTCATTTGGACTACATAAAGCGGTATTCCCCCTTCCCCATTGAAGAGACAGATCATCTTCTATGTGCCACGCTGGTGGATGAAATATTGAAAACCCTCATCAGCAAAGACAAGGGACTGGAAGTCAACACATCTGGCTACCGCCATGCATCCAAATCCCCTATGCCCCATCCCGATATAATTGCAAGATACAAACAGCTGGGCGGCAGTATTCTTACGCTGGGCTCAGATGCCCATGCCCCTGAACACGTGGCATTCGAGTTTGAGGCTGCGCTCAATGAAATAAAAAGGTCAGGGTTCGATACGCTCACTGTTTTTACCAGCATGCAGCCAGAATTTGTGGCTATACCCTGACCTGGATCCAATCAATTAGCCTAATCGATGTTATAACGTTTCTTTACTTTGAGCCTCGCCATAGCGCGGGCCATGGCTGCTTTGGACTGGTAATACTCCTTCATGCTCCTGCGCTGGCGTGCCCTTTCCTGTGCCCGCTCCAAAGCAGCCTGTGCGCGCTTTACGTCTATCTCTTCCGGCCATTCTACCGAATGGGATAGGATGATGGTCTTATCGGGACGCACTTCCATAAACCCTTCGTTTATGGCCGCCTCACGCCACTTGCCATTTTGCTTGATCTTCAGCGTTCCAATTGCGACCAGCGCCACCATTGGGACATGCCCTTTCATGATGCCCAGTTCTCCATCCGAGCTGTTTACTATCACCATTTCAACGTTTCCCCGGAAAAAAGTCCTCTCAGGGGTTATGACCTCGAGGTAGAACTCGCTTGCCATGCTATCAACCCGCTTTCTTCATCCTCTCGGCTTTTTCAAACACCTCATCCAGGTTTCCCACCATGAAAAATGCGGCTTCAGGTATATCGTCTACTTCTCCGTCTACGATGGCACGGAAGCCCTCGATAGTTTCCTTGATTGGAACAAATTTGCCTTCGATGCCTGTATAAGTGGCAGCCACATGGAAGGGCTGCGACAGGAACCGCTGAATCTTTCGGGCCCTGTAAACCGCCATCCTATCTTCCTCGTTGAGCTCTTCCATGCCAAGTATCGCGATTATATCCTGCAGCTCTTTGTACCTCTGCAAAATCTCCTGGACTTTGCGCGCCACCCGATAATGCTCCTTGCCCACTATCCTCGGATCGAGTATCCTCGAGCTGGAATCCAAGGGGTCAATTGCAGGGTATATGCCCATCTCAGCAATCTGCCTGGACAGAACGGTGGTGGCATCCAGGTGAGCAAATATGGTGGCGGGCGCCGGATCAGTCAGGTCATCGGCTGGAACATACACCGCCTGGACCGACGTGATGGAGCCGTTTTTGGTGGATGTTATGCGCTCCTGCAGCGCCCCGACCTCCACCGCCAGGGTGGGCTGATACCCAACAGCCGAAGGCATCCTGCCCAGCAAGGCAGACACCTCAGCCCCTGCCTGAATGAAGCGGAAGATGTTGTCGATAAACAGCAGGACATCCTGCCTTTCTTTGTCCCTGAAGTACTCCGCAATGGTAAGCCCCGTCAGCGCTACCCGCATCCTGGCGCCCGGCGGCTCATCCATTTGGCCGAACACCAGCGCTGTTCTTTCCAGCACGCCCGACTGCGTCATCTCGCTTACCAGTTCATGCCCCTCGCGAGTACGCTCGCCTACTCCTGTAAACACCGAAACGCCGCCGTGCTGGGTAACGATGTTGTGTATGAGCTCCATGATAAGCACCGTCTTTCCCACGCCAGCTCCACCGAACAGGCCAATCTTGCCCCCTTTGGGATAGGGAGCCAGCAGGTCTATGACCTTGATTCCAGTTTCCAATATATCGGTAGCTGGCCGTTGCTGCTCAAGTGGCGGTGCCGGGCGATGAATGGGGACCCTTTCCTGCGCATTTACGGGCCCCTTGCCATCGATTGGTTCCCCCAGGACATTGAAAACCCGACCCAACACTTCTTTACCCACGGGCACCGAAATAGGAGCTCCCGTATCATAGGCTTCAAGTCCCCTTTTTAATCCATCTGTGGCCTCAAGGGCAATACAGCGCACCTTGCGGTTCCCAAGATGCTGAGACACTTCAGCCCATACCACCCTGGAACCGTCTATTATCTTGACGGCATTGAGTATGGCTGGTACTTCTTCGGACTCAAACTGTATATCAATTACTGGACCGACGATTTGCACAACCTTTCCCTTATTTTTGTATTCCATCTATGTCTCATCTCCTTTTACCGAAGCCGCTTTCATTCAAGAGCGGCCACACCACCCATTATTTCGGAAATTTCATTGGTGATAACAGCCTGCCTAGCTTGATTATACTTGATCTGCAGCTCTGCTATCATGTCATCGGCATTCTTTGTAGCGGTATCCATCGCCATCATCCTGGCCTGCTGCTCGCTGGCAAACGACTGTATCAACGCCCCATATATGAATCCCAGCAGATACTTGGGGATCAGCAGGTCCAGCACAGCCTTGGGCGAAGGGTGATAAAGTATATCGGCGCGATACTCCACGTCAAGGCTCACATCGCGAAAAGCCGACAGTTCGACTGGCAGCAGCTTGATGACTTTTGGAGTCTGCTTTACCGTCGACTCCATATGGGTGTAAACGATGTAAAGCTCATCCATCTCATTTTGGCTATAGGCATCTATCAGCTGCTCGGCCATATCTCTTGAATAGTGAAAATTCGGGTTTTCTGCTGCGTACAAAAAATCATCATTGACGTTATAGCCTTTTCTTTTGAAGAAATCGCGGGCTACCTGGCCCACCACGAATATATTAACGGAGCCCCTGTGCTGTTGTATGTGTGATAGGGCTGTCTGAAGCACGTTGTGGTTGTAAGCTCCGCACAGCCCTTTGTTTCCCGCGATGACGAGATAGGAGGCTCTTTCATTTCCCCTTGGCACAAAAAAAGGATGGTCGATTTCAGGGCTATGGACTATGATATCCTTCACAGTAGAGCGTATCTTTTCAAAGTATACGTGATTAGCCCTGTACTTTTCCATGGCCCTGCTGAGCTTGGACGAAGCGATGAGGTACATGGCCTTGGTTATTTGGCGCGTTTGACGTATGGTCCTGATCCTGCGCTTGATCTCAACCGTGCTGTACATAAGATATCACCTGCACATCTCTTACTTCAAAAATGTCTGTTTAAAGTCATTTACGGCAGCCTCTATCTCGGCCATATCCTCTTCAGTTATATCGCCGGTCTTGCGTATATTTTCAACCACGTTTCGGTGATAGCAATCCATATACTCGATAAATTGTTGTTTGAATTCCTGTATTCTGTTTACAGGTACATCCAACAGCATCTTCTTGGTGACCACGTACAGGAGGATGACCTGGTGCGCTACGTCCATTGGATGGTACTGCTCCTGCTTGAGTATCTCGGTGATCCTCTCTCCCTGTGCCAGCAACTCCCGCGTGGATGGATCCAGCTCTGAGCTAAACTGGGAGAACACCTGCAATTCGCGGTACTGAGCAAGCTCCAATCGCAGTGTACCTGAAACCTTGGCCATGGCTTTAATCTGGGCCGCCTTTCCTACCCTCGAAACTGACAGCCCAACATTTACAGCAGGACGAATGCCAGCAAAGAACAGTTCGTCTTCCAAAAAAATCTGGCCATCGGTTATCGATATTACGTTTGTAGGAATATATCCCGATATATCGCCAGCCTGAGTTTCTATTATGGGCAACGCCGTCAACGACCCGCCACCCTTTTCCTTGCTCAGCTTGGCTGAACGCTCCAGAAGGCGGGAATGCAGATAAAAGATATCTCCCGGGTAAGCCTCTCGCCCCGGAGGACGGCGCAGTAGTAGTGATAACGTTCTGTATGCTATGGCATGTTTGGTCAAATCGTCGTAGACGATGAGTACGTCCTTTCCCTTGTACATGAAGTATTCCGCCATAGCACAGCCTGCATAAGGGGCAATGTACTGCATTGGAGCTGAATCGCTGGCAGTAGCCGAAACCACAATGGTATAATCCATGGCCCCCATTTCCTTCAAGGTATTGATGGCCTGGGATACCGTGGATGCCTTTTGGCCGATGGCTACATACACGCATATTACATCCTTATCCCTTTGGTTGACTATTGTATCCAGGGCAATAGCGGTTTTTCCCGTCTGGCGATCGCCGATAATCAGCTGCCTCTGTCCTCTACCGATGGGTATCATAGAATCTATCGCCAGCAGGCCGGTCTGCAAAGGCTGGTTCACCACATCCCTTTCATATATACCTAGAGCCTTCTGCTCAATCTCCCTGTAGGCCTCGGCGTGGATGGCGCCTTTTCCATCTAGCGGCTGTCCCAGAGGATTGACCACCCTGCCCAGTAAGCCCTCGCCTACTGGCACTTCAACAACGCGGCCGGTACTGTAAACAGTTGTCCCCTCCATCACCGAATTCTGGTTGTTGAGCAATATAGCACCTACTGTATCCTCTTCAAGATTAAAGGCGATGCCGAATACGTTGCCTTCAAACCTCAATAGCTCGCCATATCTACAATCGCTCAACCCGCTGATTAATACCACACCATCCCCTGAACGTATTACACGGCCGACATTTTCAACATCAAATTCCTGCTGATATTCTTGAATCCTGTTTCGAATGAACTCGCTAACAGACTCCATACTGATGAGTTGACCTGAGGACTTTAAGTCAATCCCCAAGTCAACCATATCCCCCTTTTGAAGCCCCAGCAGGTGTTCCCTCATCCTATTAAGCTGGCCTTTCACGCTTCCATCGTATATTTTGTCGCCAACCACTACTATGATTCCGCCTATTATTTCAGGATCAGCCTTTAAAGTCAGTTTTATCTTTTTGCCCAAAAAAGCCGAGAATCTTTCTTCTATCTGCGCTACGCTTGCCTCATCCAGTGGAAAAGCAGACCATAAGGTCCCTCTTTCAACGTTTGCTGCCATCATGTTTCCACCTTCTCCAGGAATTTCTCAATTATTGCCTTGTTCTGTTCAGGAGTTATATGGCTCTGTAGGACCTTTGAAGCCAGCTCGACAGCCAGATTAACTGCCTGCGCTTTAACGGCCTCAACCGCCTGTTCTCGCTCCTGTTCTATCTGGCGCCTGGCCTGCTCCAGTATGGCCTCTGCCTGGCGCTGCGCCTCTTGCTGTGCCTCCTGTATGCGCTCCTGCGCAATGCGCTCAGCCTGTTCCATGATGGTCTTCACCTGTTGGCGCACCTTTTCCAGCTCTTCTCTGGACAGACGCTTGTTTTCCTCAATTTCGCTTTCGCGTTTTTTTAACTCCTCTATCTTTGCCTCAAATCTCTGGGTACGCCTATCCAGAAAGTTCTTTATCGGCTTAAACAGCAGCCATTTCAGGAATATAAACAGTATAATGGTGTTGACTATATTAAAGATAAAGGTCCAAACATATTCTTTCATGATGAATTCACCGTTTCTTTAAATTTTTTGTTTTTTATCCGTCAAAAAAGAACATTTCGTGAGAAAGCCGGCAACCAATCTGCCTTCTTCTCACGATAAGGATTTTTATCCGTTGCTGAACATCTTACGAATACAGGTTTACTGTTTTTATTCAAATATTCAATGGCTTCCCGCCATGTGAAAAACAAGCAATGCCAGATAAAAAGCGAAATCCCTTATTTAACCGTTTGATAAGAGCTCGCAAAGCTGGCCCTTACTGCATAAAGATGATAAGCAGAGCGATTACAAAGCCATATATGGCTACAGATTCAGTGAGAGCCAGGCCCAAAAGCAGGATCCTGTTGATCTGGTTTACGGCCTCCGGCTGCCTTCCCGTAGCCTCGGCGGCTTTACCGGTGGCAATGCCCATACCGATACCCGCACCTAAACCTGTTAAGACTGCCAGAGCAGCTCCAATGGCGGTCAATCCCATTTTAGGTTCACCTCCTGATAAGTATCTGTACTACATTAACCTCACTGTTTACTGTTTTTTTATATCGAGATGTCTGTTTAACATTATTCTATAGCCTCTCCTATAAACGTTAACGACAAAGTGATAAATATAAAGGTCTGTATAAGCCCATCAAACAGGGTAAAGTATATCGACAAAAATGAGGGTATGACAAGAGGCACCACCTTATATATGAGTTCCATCACCACCAGGCCCCCCAGGATGTTTCCAAACATTCGGGAAGCCAGGGACACCGGCACCGCCAAATCGGTCAAGGCTTTGATGGGGGCGATAAACGGTACAGGCTTGGTATAATCCTTCAATCTGCCCCACAACCCCTTCTTCCTGATGCCATAAAAGTTGATCAGGAAAAAGGTGATGATTGACAGTGCGAATGTGGAGGCAATGTAAGTGGTGGGAGGCCTCAATCCCCACAGCTCAACGGTGTTTGCAAATCCAAGGTAAAGCGCCAGCGTACCGATATAAGGTGCCAACTCTTTGCTGAATTCGTGTACTGTGTCACGCGAAAAGCTGTACACCCATTCCACAAACAGCTCAAGGATGTTTTGAAAACCTCTGGGGATTTCCTGGAACCGGGGTAAAAGGTAAAATCTTACCACAAAGGCAAAGATTGCCAACCCGGCACTGACAATCCAAGATATACACACGGCATCGGTTACAGGTATTCCGCCCAGTATGGGTATGGTAAACCACACCTTAGGATTTATATCTATTATTCTTTCCATGAGCCATCGCTTCCCTTCTGTTTATAGTCTTCCCCATATGGCGGTTTTTCTTGACCACATAGAAAAAGGTATACAAAACGATACCAGCGCTCAATGACAACAGCAGCGTCAACGACCAAGCGGCTGCTAATGTTAAAATTAGTAAAACAATAACGTTTTTTACAACAATCTGTCCAAAAAATTTTTTATCTACCCGGCCCGACCGAAGGACCCTTGCCACAAGGGCTTCGTTCAGGCGCATCACTTCTCGCTCAATAAAAAAGCCGCCTGTCAAGCCGGCTAAAATCATAACAACCTTCAAGTTCCTAATACCACCCTGTAAACTTGTACATAAATGTCCTGCATAGCAATCGATTTGGTTTATCGTATAAGCTTAAGTATAAAAAGTCCCTCGAAAGTTGTCAATATGGAATTTTGGCTCCTATCTGGCCAAAAAGAAAAAACAATAGTCAAAAAATGTATATAGCGCTTTGTTGCTGTGACATATGTTGAAATTCTAAAGGGATCTAGTAATCCTCTATTATATAATTGACAGTGGATGTGAATATGCTCTTTAAAGAATCAATTGCACTGTTATCCAACACCTCAAGCCTGCCCTGTTTTTGGGCCTGGATTGGGGTTATGTATCCCCATAGCAGCTGAGCAAGCGTAGTAATCGGCATTACGACTTGTGGCAAAGCGTTACACGAAACCACTTCCAGACCCCCGTCGCCATTGCGGAGACGGAAGACTCCTTCATTCCACCTCAGTACAGGATCGATAACCTGAATCTTCAAATCAACTTCCCCTGAGGTCCTCAACACCTTTAAGGCCTTCTCCACATCCACAATACGCCCCATCACATAAGGTTGTCTATACATTACCCCCCGTGGGTTAGGCATATCCATGTAGGTGATATCATCGGGCGGCGCATTCCAAACAATGGTATCAACCTGGGAATAATGGTTGGCAATGAGCCTCATAAGCGTATTTTTAGCTTCGGGAGTAATATATATGAGCTCACGTACTTTGCATTGACGGTTTGAAATCTCAAAGAGCACATAACCTGTCGCCTCAGAATCCTTGATGACTATATATCCAGTGCCACCGGCTATATGAAGGTCATCCAGCAACCGTTCCCAGTCATCCTCATTCCTTATCACATATCCATTATATGCCTCCATAAATTTTTGGTAACATTTGCTCATGAGATTTATTTGTCCTTTTGTGGCAGGAATTATGTCATCCAGGATTTTGCCTGCCGGACCCAATATCTCCCGGTCCCCGGTATACACCAAGTGGTGGTAACATATCTCCCATCCGTATTTCCTATAGAAATCATAGCGAAAGGGCAACAAAATGGACACCCACTCGTGACGCATGCGCATAACCTCAAAGGCATACCGGATGAGTGCCCTTGCATCGCCCCTTCCCCTGTACTGCGGCCAGGTTGAAAGGCCCACCAGGTATGACGTCTTCACAGGCTGTCCCCTCAGCATAATTTGATAGGGCAAAAGCTGAAGGGCACAGCGGACGTTTTTTCCCTCGTAAACTGCCAGAGTGTTTTCACTTCTGTATCTCCTGCTAAAAAACCAGCTGACAAACTCAGGCGGGTCGTCAAAGCAGTATTCCCACAAGCTCTTTATCTGTGTCATATCATCGGGGCCAGCAAACCTTATCTCCATGGCTACTCCTCCACCAGATACCCGGTGTACTTCTCCACCATCTTAACGGGGTGGTATGACCTCTTTGCCTGTCGTAAGCCGGGTATGCCCATGTCCTCCTCGCGGTTTATATAGGGCACATCTTTCCAGCAATGCTCAGCAAACTGTTGGTTGATCATGGCATAGCATCCATGATACTGCGTATTGGCTTTTTCTATGTGAATGACAGCCATTTCGGGGTTAAGGAGTTCTCCCAAAGAAAATGCCTGGATCTTGCCGTCAATCCTCAATGCACCGCCCTTGAGCTTTAAAGCGTCGAAATTCCGCAATGCCTCAAGCACAGCCACCTTTTCATATTCCAATCCAGGGACTGGATCCTTTCTTTTCATCCACTCCAGCTCGGCCTGTATGCATTCTTCTATGTTGCTGTCGTCTACCGGTTCATATGTATACTGATAGCTTCTCAAAAATTTATTGATGTGATTCCTCTTTTGATGGTATTTCTTGCCCCTCAAGTGAATGAGGTCCTGGGTACGATATACGTAGTCATCGTTGTTGGGATCCCGCTCGAACCTAAACAGCCCGGGCACTGCCTCATCAATTATCCTTCGGGTGATATCGGTAACTCCCTTCATCACAATGGGATATCCTTGTTTTTTGAAATATTGAATCAGCTTGTGGATTGCGCTATCGACGTTGCTGCCTTCTCCATCTAAAGGTGGGAAAAAGAAGTAGAAATCTTTTCCAAACCTGCCTATGGTACAAAGACAGCCGTCGATTATTGAAAACCTCAAATTAAAAGCATGCCGCCATATGAACATGTTTGTGAATGTAAACTCTGAATTTTCATAATGCCTCAATGAAAAATAGTGGTCAAATACAGGTTTATCTTCTAACTCTATTTCCTTAAAATGTATATCCATGATTACTACCCCTTTCCTTCCTTCCTAATTTATATAATATCATTTGCTGTTGTTTAAACGCAAATTTTTGTTGGTATCCGGGGTAGTAATCCGAACTTTGGCGTTTCTATTGCAGCCTGGTAAGTTCCACCATGGCGCTGTCCCTATCGCTATTTGTCCCTCCTTCAATATTTGACAGTGCCTCTTTTATCGTGGCCATCACAGGCTCCAGCTTCTCATAGAAGATCACGATCAGGTCTCCAGGTTTTGCCCCCCTCATAGCGGTTTTAAGCGCCTCAACCTCTGAAAGTATTATCTCGACATTGCCAGGGTCCATCCCGGCTGACAAGATCCCTTCCTCCAATAGCTTGGCCACCTCACCCCTGCGCCTGCCTCTCAGGTCAACGTCTTCCTTGATTATGACGCTGTCAAAGCCTTTTCCAGCTATAAAACCTATGCGCCTGATGCTGCTGTCCTGCCTGTCGCCGGGAACCCCTATGATTCCAACCGTTCGCGATGCTCCCATCTTTTTGATGGCTTCTATGACTTGGGTGTAACCGCTGATATTGTGCGCATAGTCCACCACCACCCTGAAATCCTTTATATTGAACACGTTAAAGCGGCCAGGATTATGGAACTCATCGGCATAGAAGGAACCCAATGCTTTTTGTATGGTTTCTATGGGAATTTTCATGGCATAGGCAACGCTTACGGCCGCCAGGCTGTTCTCGATATTATACGTCAACTTTCCCCCATATGTAGCCGGGATCCTGGAAACATCCATGCACTGTATAAATCCATCTCCCGTAGCAATGGTGATATGCTGTCCTTTCAGGAATACAGCAATTCCCCCTTCCATGAGGTGCCTGTGTACGGTGATGTTGTCCTCCTGCCTTGAAAAGTATATTATGTTGCTTTTCACCCGCTTGGCAGCTTCCGCCACCATGGGGTCATCGGCATTCAGCACTACATAACCGTTTGTCTTTACAGCCTCTAACACCAGTGATTTTACATGCAGCAAATCCTCAAGCGTATAGATCTCATCTATCCCCAGATGGTCTTCGCTGATGTTGGTCAAGACAGCGATATCGCTGAGGTCATAGCCCAGGCCTGATCTAATGATGCCGCCGCGGGCGGTTTCCAGCACTGCAACCTCTACGCTTTTGTCGGTCAGGACTATCTTTGCACTGGCAGGTCCTGTGGTATCCCCTTTCATGACACAGCGGTCATTTATAAAAACCCCACCGGTTGTCGTCATTCCAACGGTATAACCGTGTGTCCTAAGAATGTGTGCAATCATGCGAACAGTGGTAGTCTTACCGTTTGTCCCTGTAACTGATATGATAGGGATTGAGTGTCTGCTTCCCGGCGGGAAGAGCATGTCGACGATATGTTGGGCCACGTTCCTCGGCTTGCCCTTGGATGGATACAGGTGCATGCGTATACCGGGTGCGGCGTTTACCTCTATTACCGCGCCTGTACCTTCTTCTATTGGCTTGGAAATATCGGGGCAGGCAATGTCAATTCCTGCAATATCAAGTCCTATTATCTGTGCCGCCCTTACCGCAATCTCACAATTTATGGGGTGTATCTTGTTGGTACAATCGATGGCTTCTCCGCCCGAGCTTAAGTTGCCGTTGACTTTTAAATACACCCGTTTGCCGGCGGGAGGAATGCTATCTGGAGTGTACCCCTGCTTTTTCAGCACTGCCAGCGAAATCTCGTCAATCTTAATTTTGGTGAGCGGCTTTTCGTGGTCTTCGCCTCGCCTTTCGTCTTTATTTATTATATCCACCAGCTGAGAGATGGTGTGCTTACCGTCTCCCACCACATGGGCAGGAATTCTCTGCGCAACGGCCACTACCCTATCCCCCACCACCAGCACACGATAATCATTCCCCTTGATATACTTCTCCACTATGACGTTTTCATCCACCTGTTTGGCAATGTTGAAAGCCTGGGCCACCTCCTCTGGAGTGGTGAGATTGAGGGACACTCCTCTGCCCTGGTTTCCCCTTTCAGGTTTTACAACCACGGGGTACCCCAACTCCTGGGCTATCTCCAGTGCATCTTCAAGCGAAGTACATACGCTGCCTTCAGGAACGGGTATTCCCGCTTCCCTCAATATCTCTTTGGTTAAGGTCTTATCGCAGGCTATATCAACCGAAATACAGCTGGTATTCTCAGTGATGGTAGCCTCTATCCTTTTTTGATACTTTCCGTACCCTAGCTGCAATATGCTGCCATTCCCGATTCTCATAACGGGAATCCCTCTTTCCAGTGCGGTCTCAACAATGGCTTTGGTACTGGGGCCCAACTCGCTTTTCATTGCCTTTTCTTTTATCCTATTAAGATGCCAATCAATGTCAAAAGCCTGGCCACGACACAAGGCCTCCACCAATTGAACGCTACACTTGCCGGCTTCCAAACCTGCCACCTCATTTCTGTAGGCGTACACAATGGTGTATCTGGTTGAATCCTTGATTTGCCTTGCTCTGCCGAAGCTGACGTCATACCCCAAAACATGCTGTATCTCCAGGGCACAGTGTTCAATGACGTGCGCCAGATATGTTCCCTCCATGAGTCTCGTAATGAAGCCACCGGGACAGCCCAGGGAGCAGTGGTGCTGGTACAGGCCGGGAAGCAGCTTCAACAGCGCACCGTTGAATCCACTTATATCCTTTGTAGGTATATCCGCCAGCTCTTCCAAGTCCACGACCATTTTAACGACCTTTTGATGGCTGTAAATGTTCCTTCCTTTAAATGCCTTAAGCTCGCAAATCTTCAAAGCAATTACCTCCTGATCACCGGTCTTCGCGATTTGATATCGTACCTGTAACCCGCTGGAAGTACATGCATTACGACGTTGGTCAGCGCCAGTATTTCATCAGGCTTCAACTCCGAGACATTGGTAAAATCCAGGTTTTTGCCGTCGAGTATTGTCACAGCATGGGACCCTATCACTTCAAATACCGCATCTCCATCTATTATGATTGCGGTATCCTCGTCAATTCCCACCCCTAACATGTGCGGGTTTTGAGCTATAGCGGTAAGCAAGCGGCCAATTCGGCCACGCTGGGCAAAGTGCTGGTCTATTACGACGTCTTTTAAAAGCCCTAATCCCGGTGCCATCTTTAGTGTACATTTTTTGGGCGCGTCATCATCATTGCCCGACGTGATCATGGTTTCGCTCATGACCGAAGCGCCTGCGCTGGTTCCGGCAATTACCACACCGCGATGATATGCCTCTTTCAGCTTCTCTTCAGCCTTTGTACCTCCCAGAAGAGAGGTGATACGCAGCTGGTCGCCGCCGGTGAAAAATATGCAGGTGGCAACGTCCATTTTGTCTATAAATCCGTCGTTGTTAGCATGATGCCTGGAATCTATATGTATCACGCTTATATCGCGTACACCAAAGCGATCAAATATTTGGGTGTATTCCTCACCTATGCTTTGGGGATACTCGGTGGCTACTGTCAGGATCACAATGTGCCCCTCTTGTCCCCCTGCCAGTTCGACAAGCTTTCTTAAGATTACGCATTCACCCTCTTTGTCTTCTGCACCGCCAATTATCATGAGCTTACCCTTTACCTTTTCCTCCATACACAGCTCCTCCAACAATATTGGTACAATACCTTTATTTTTCCAAAAATATAGGAGATTATTCCATAAAAATAAAAATAAAAATACACCCACTTTTTGCGGGTGTATACCTGTTTAAAGGAAGATATGACAGACAGACAACTGGCTTGTAATATGAGGAATTATCATGCAAATAACTTATGTCGTCATCTCAAAAGCTTATATTCACCTTTGACTTCTCGGCCCTCATTGCCTCGGCCTTTTCTATGGCCTCCAAAATCTTCTTTCTCTTGCGAAGCCCATCTATATAGCTAATTCCCGATAATAAGGGAAGCAAAACAATTGGTATTATGGCTATATCAGGCATCATCTTCTCAAACGTAACAAATATCTTGGTATATGGTACCAGCCAAATCCGCAAAACTGTGTTAAACCAATTGATACTGTCTGCAGAAGACTTCATACTAATAGCCAGCAGGTATAAAATCACGCCCGGAATAGAAGCTATAAGGCCGGCTATAAAGCCTTTATACGGGGCAAAAGCCTCCTTTTTGGCGTCATCCAGTCCTTTACTGCTCATGTCAGCGTATATTATCAACCAGAATATTGCTATATAAACAAGCCCTATAAGCCACTGGTATACCTGATTTTTTTCAAGAATACCGAATAACGCTGGCATAAATATAAACTGAACCAGCGACATGACAGCATGGGTCCCCAGCAGCTTCAAACCCTGTTTTATGGGTCCCACTTTATCCCCTCCCCTCTTGTGTTATTATACTATAAAACAAGCATCATTTCTAGGCAATTTTGAAGAGGAGGGGAGAGGCCGTAAATCTTATTTTAAATGATTTTTGAACACATAGATGGCAGCCTGTGTACGATCGCTTACATCCGGCTTTTTAAATATGTTTGACACATGGTTTTTAACCGTCTTCTCACTTATGTACAGCTCATTGGCAATTTCCTTGTTGTTCTTGCCGTCGGCTATAAGCAGCAAGACCTCAATCTCCCGCGGAGTTAAGTTGTGCTGTTCAAACTGCTTTCTTACCGAATGATAGCTCATCTTGTCAAAATCCTTTATAAGCTTGCCGGAGAGGTTGGGCTGTATGTAAGTTTCACCTCTGTAAACGTCCCTGATGGCCTTCAAAAGATGATCAACGTCAGCATCCTTCATGATATACCCTGACGCACCTATTCTTACCGCTTCCAGGAGGTATTCCCGATCGTCATGCACCGTGAGCACTATTACCTTGGCCTGGCATCCCCTCTCTTTAAGCTCTTTGATAGCGTATATGCCATTTTGTACCGGCATGTTTATGTCCATCAAAATCACATCGGGATTGAGCTGCAAGGTTTTTTCCACCACCTCTTTACCGTTGGAAGCCTCACCTACTACTTCTATATCCTCTTCTAATTCAAGCAACTGCTCAAGGCCTTTCCTGAAAAGCGAGTGGTCATCAGCAATAAGCACCTTTATCTTTTCCTTCTCCATAAATTTAATTAACCCTCCTTTTCCGTAGTATTAATAGGTATTTGCAATAAAACCGTGGTACCCCTTCCTTCCTGAGATTGAACAGTCAATTTGCCTTTAAGCAGCTCGGCACGCTGCTTCATGCCATATATGCCGAACCCTCCTTCATAGATATTGGTCCTTTTCTGCTCTTCAACTTTTTCTTTATCAAAGCCTACGCCATTGTCGGCAATCCTGGCAATTAAAAAACCATCTTTTATGTACATCTTGATATAGGCCTTTGTTGCCTTTGAATGCTTTTTTATGTTGTTTAGCGCTTCCTGCACGATTCTGAATACGGCCACCTCAACCACTTTATCCAGAGCGTTTTCATCCAGGTCATAGACTTCCAACGCTACATCTATGCCAGTCTCTTCGATGAACTTTGACACGTAACGCTGGAGTGTGGGCACTAGGCCTAAATCGTCTAGAGACATGGGACGCAGGTCGAATATGATTCTCCGTATCTCCTGGAGGCTTAGTTTTACCAGCTGTTTTAGCTCGCCTATTTGTTGCCTGGCCTTCTCTACATCCCTGTACAGTAGTTTTTCGCAGAGCTCGCACTTGAGCACGATATTTGATAACGATTGAGCGGGACCGTCGTGGATGTCTCTGGCCAACCTCTGGCGTTCCTGTTCCTGGGCAGTGATTATCCTTATACCCATCATCTCTTTTTTTTGTAATTCATATAGGGTACTACTTATATTAGTCAGTGCATCGATAAGGTAGTTCATGGCCACAGCCACATGAGTGACCAGATATTCGGCTCTTTCTACGATTTCCCTTGCACGCCTAATCCTCATCTCAAGTTCGGTCCTCTGGGCTATCAAGTGCTGTTCATTTTCTTTTTTAAGGGTCAGCTTGATTTGCAGTTCTCTGGCGGTATCGTAGGCCATTTTGATGTCATCTTCGTTGTAGAGCTTAAAGTTTTTACTCACTATCATAAGCCTGTATCGGCTTTTCTTTTCTAAGAGAGACAGCCTTTCTACCTCTTCTACCGCTTCTTTTACTTTAACTTGCAGCTCTTCAAGCTTGGCCTCCAACTCTTTCCATTCCTGCCTGGCACTCTCTGAAATTTCAAATATCTGCTTTTTCCCGTTTTCAAGAGCTTCAATAGCCTTTTTTACTATTTCATCCAGCTGTTGGGGACTAATATTCTTAACCAAATCGACTCCCTCACATATGAGAAATTTTATACAACCATTTATTCGACAGATATTTATTCGACAAAATAATTAAAATTCCTCTTTAAACTGACAACAAAAATAATGATTAAGCTCATAAAAATCAAAGGCATGGGGCTTTTAGCTCCATGCCTTTTTTTGCATCATCCCTGCTGTATTGCGCTTAAAACTCACATTACCTTTTTAATACCGCTTTCGGTTATAATCAAGTCCATCGGGACATCAAAATGACAAACGGGTACGCTGGGCATAACTTGAAAATCGAAGGCTAGTCCAACCTTTTTTGCAAAAGGCGGGACCTTCATCAAAAAGCGGTCGTAGTACCCTTTACCGTGGCCTATCCGATTGCCGTGTATATCAAATGCAAGGCCGGGCACTATTATCACTTCTAAAATGCTGGGGTCAACAGGCCTTATATACTCCTTTTTGGGCTCGAGTATTCCGTAATGTCCGGCTACAAGCTCGTCCAGCCCTTTGATTTGCGACGCCAACAGGTCAACCGTTTGAGTGATACAAACCGGCACCACCACAGTCTTACCGGCTTTCAGCAAATCTTCAATTATTTTCTCAGTTCTTACTTCTCCCGGCATGTTTACGTAGGCCATGATGGTTTGACTATTTTTAATAAAGTCCAAAGAGAGTAAAAACTCAGCTATCCGCACGCTTTTCTCATCGATTTCCTGCTGGCCCATCTCCTTTCTGCGCCTGGCCATCATCCGCCTTATGTCTTCCTTTGTCACAGCCTTTGCCTTGTCTATCAACGTATATCAGCTCCTCCCATGCCTTCATCAGATGTAGATTCTGGGTATTCTGCGCCCTATACCCGTCAAAATTTCATACGAAATGGTGCCACACAGCCGTGCGATGTCTTCGGCTGAGATGGTCTCCCCTCCCTGGGTTCCAATGAGCACCGCAGTATCACCAGGTTTTACCCCTGGGATATGGGTTACATCCACCATGACCTGGTCCATGCACACCAGGCCAACGATGGGAGCCCTCTGGCCGTTTATCAAAACCCATCCCCTATTGCTGAGCAGGCGGCTGTATCCGTCCGCATAGCCCACCGGAAGGGTTGCGATACGCATGGGCCCCTCGGCGATAAAAGTTCTACCGTAGCTGACGCTATCGCCTTTATCTATATCCTTTACGTGCACCACCTTCGTTTCCCACTGGAGTATTGGTTCAAGGTGTACAACTGAACGCTTGACGGCTGCAGAAGGATAGTACCCATACATGGCAATTCCTGCCCGTACCAGGTTAAAATGGGTATCAGGGCAATCGATAATGGCAGCGCTGTTGGCGGCATGAACCCACTTGAAATCTATGCCGTCGCCGCGAAGGATATCGAGGATGTTTAAAAACCGCCTCATCTGTTGATTAGTAAAGGACTTGTCTTCCTCGTCAGCTGCAGCAAAATGGGTAAATATCCCTTCCAATCTCAAATGGCTGCATGCCTTTATCTCGGCACAGAACTTCCTTATGCTTTCAATATCAACCAGCCCAATACGTCCCATGCCGGTATCGACCTTGAGGTGAACGCCTATCCGCTTATTCAGCCGCCGGGCTTCCTGATTCAACAGCCTTGCCACCTCTAGTGAAAACACGCACTGGGTTAAATCGTATTCAACTACCGTCTTCACCTGAGTCTCATCTATGCCTCCAAGCACCAGTATGGGTGCGGTAATGCCGGCCTCCCTGAGCTCTGCCCCCTCCTCTGGTATGGCAACTCCCAGCCATGAAGCTCCGGATACCAAAGCCTGATGTGCCACACCGATAGCACCATGCCCGTAAGCATCCGCCTTTACAACCGCCATCAGCTGAGTAGCGGGCTTTAATATGCGCTTTATGCTTTTTATATTCCTATCCAGCTTGGCAAGGTCAATTATTACTTTACTGGGCCGCATTTCAAATCACCTGAATCCTGATCATTTTGTTCCCAAGCCATTTACATCATCCGCCGTCAGCACGCTGACGTTTTCCTTTTTTAACATTTCTTTGGCTGCTTTGAGGTCATCTACTTTAAATAATATGAGGGCTCGTTCGGCAGGCCGCCGCACAAAAGAATACAGGTACTCTACACTTATATCCCCTTTGCTCAATATGTCAAGTACCTGGTGCAGACCTCCAGGTTTATCGGGGACTTCAACTGCCAATACCTCTGTGGTATTCACAGTATACTCAGCTTCACGCAATACCCTCAGCGCCTTCTCAGAGTTATCAACTATGATTCGCAATATGCCAAAATTGGTTGTGTCAGCTATCGATATAGCACACATGTCAATGTTATGTTCGGCCAACACCTTTGTGACTTCGGCCAGCTTACCCTTTTTATTCTCTAAAAATACCGAGATCTGAGTCATAGGCTTTTCCTCCCTTCTCAAAGCTTTCGCCGGTCAATTACGCGCCTGGCTTTGCTTTCTGAACGCTCAATCGTCTTAGGCTCGACCAGCTTGACTTTGACTGACAAGCCAAGTGCGCTCTGTATCTCGTTGGTTATTCTGCGGTTGAGTTCCTCCAGCTTGCGCACCTCATCGGAGAATAACTTGTTGGATACTTCCACCCATATCTCCAGCACATCCAGATTGTTTATCCTGTCGACCACCAGCAAATAGTGCGGCTCTGTCTGTCCGATCTCCATAAGTATGCTCTCAATCTGCGAAGGAAATACATTTACTCCCCGCACTATGATCATGTCGTCGGTCCTGCCCAACACCTTTTTCATTCGAACATGGGTACGCCCACATTTGCAGGGTTCATAATTCAAAGCCGATATATCTCTGGTGCGGTACCGTATCAGGGGCAGGCCTTCTTTTGTAATGGTGGTGATTACCAGCTCACCCTCCTCACCTTCTGGTAGCACTTCTCCGGTTTCAGGGTCAACTATCTCGGGTATAAAGTGGTCCTCAAATATATGAAGCCCGCACTTGTACTGACATTCGCTGGCAACCCCGGGTCCTATAACCTCGCTCAGTCCGTATATGTCTATAGCAGATATCTGAAGCTTGGATTCTATTTCCCTGCGCATACCCTCGCTCCAAGGCTCAGCACCAAAGATCCCGTACTGGAGCTTGAGCTCTTCCCTTTTTATTCCCATTTCTTCCATGGTCTCGGCGATGTGCAGTGCATACGACGGGGTGCACGCCAGTACAGTAGTGCCGAAATCCTTCATGATCATGATCTGCCTTTTTGTGTTGCCGCCCGAGATTGGGATGACCGAAGCGCCGATTCGCTCGGCCCCGTAGTGTACCCCCAGGCCCCCTGTAAAAAGGCCATAGCCATAGGCTATCTGAATCACTGAATCCTTGGTGGTACCTCCGCATACTAGGGTTCTGGCCATGAGCTCCGACCAGGTGATAATATCCTTTCGGGTGTACCCCACAACAGTAGGCTTACCCGTTGTACCGGAAGAGGCATGTATCCTAACGATTTCGCTTAGCGGAACAGCAAAGGTGCCGTAAGGATAATTGTCTCGAAGGTCCTGTTTGGTGGTGAAAGGAAGCTTATGCAGGTCTTCGACGCCGTTTATGTCCTCGGGTACCAATCCCATCTCTTGCATGCGTTGACGGTAATAGGGCACGTTGTGATATACCCTACGGACCGTTTCAACCAAACGGCGCGACTGCAATTCCCTCAGCTGCTCCCGCTCCATACATTCATGTGCTTTATCCCAGTACATTTCTGCTACACCTTCCTTAATTTCATACATGACCTATTTCTTGAACTTCTTTTTATTTTTTAATCAACCTTACAATGCTTTTGCCGTCAAAGATGACTTATGATAACTCCGAATTATATCCCCTGTGAAATGCCTTTAAATTGACTTCAATTGTCTTGGGAGGTACTGCCGTCTTTATGGCCTTCTCCCACATTGGAGGTTCAACGTTCAAAAATCGAGCCAGCACGCCGATGAGAACAGTATTAGCCACTTTTATGTTCCCCAGCTCCTTTGCAACGGCCAGAGCATCAAAGAATACAGCGCCGGGGCAAACATTTCGTATTCTGTCTTCCAAATCTTTAGGATACTCATAAGCTCCCATTATCACCGACATGGGCTCTATCTCCTGAGAGTTTATTATAGCCCTTCCCTGCTCTTTCAAAAAATGAATCCACCGCAGCGCCTCCATCTTCTCAAACGCTAGCAGTATATCGGCAGTACCTGGCTCAACCAGCGGCGAAAACACCTTTGTGCCGTATCTTACATGGGTGACTACGCTGCCGCCTCTCTGTGCCATTCCATGAACCTCGGATATTTTGACGTCATACCCCAAATCTACAAACAGGCTCCCCAATATCCTGCTGGCAAGCAGGGTGCCCTGTCCGCCTACGCCTACTATGAGTATACTCCTAGTGTCCATATTATTCACCTGCCCTTCTTATTGCACCGAATTTGCATACCTTAACGCACAGCCCGCAGCCATTGCACAGGGCCTGGTTGATGTGCATGCCGTCGGACTTTTTCTCGATGGCAGGACAACCCAAGCGCAGGCAAACGCCACAAAGCCGGCAGGTATCCCTATCGATTGACAGAGGTGCCTTCATCTCCTTTGATAGCAGCGCGCACGGACGCTGTGCAATAACTACAGACGGCTCTTCCCTCTGCGTTTCCTCCTTGAGAACCTTCTCTACCTCTTCAAGGTCAAAAGGATCAACTACCCTGACGTGCTCTATACCTATGGCTTTTATAAGGTTTACCAGGTTGAGCGGCGTGACAGCCTCCCCCTTGATGGTGCGCCCCGTTCCTGGATGGTCCTGATGCCCCGTCATACCCGTGGTGTAGTTGTCCAGTATGACCACGGTGGAAGTCCCCTGGTTATACACTATATCTATAAGCCCTGTGATCCCCGAATGTATAAAGGTGGAGTCACCGATGACGGCCACCAGCCTGCGCGAGAAATCCCTTCCTCGCGCTTTTTCCATTCCATGGGCCATCCCAACGCTGGCTCCCATGCATACGCAGGTATCGATGGCCTCAAGCGGGGGCAGAGCCCCTAAAGTATAGCATCCTATATCCCCGGTGGCATGAAGCCTGAGCTTTTTCATGACATAATATATACCCCGATGAGGGCAACCAGGACACATGACAGGTGGCCGTGGCGGAAGGTCCTGCGCTGGCCTTACGTCAGGCGCCCTGCCCGCGATTTTCTCCACTATCATGTTTGCGCTCAATTCGCCCTGCACAGGGAATATCTCTTTCCCAATGACAGGAATTCCCCAGCTCTTGATTTGCTCTTCCAGCACCGGTTCGAGCTCCTCTATGACATACAGCTTGCGCACCTTACTGGCAAACGACTCGATAAGCCTTCGCGGCAGGGGATTGACCATGCCCAGCTTTAAAAAGGAAGCGTTGGGCAGTGCCTCCTTGGCGTATTGATATACTATGCCGCTCGCTATGATGCCAATTGACGTATCACCCATTTCGATGCGGTTTATCCACAAATCGTTGGCAGCGTCGGCCAAAGCCTTCATACGCCTTTCCACTTCTACATGGCGCTTTCTGGCCATGGCCGGCATCATAACGTTTTTATCGGGTAGCTTTTTGTAATCTTTGAGCTTTATATCCATCCTTTCGCCCAGGGTCACAATGCTCTGTGAATGAGCGATGCGCGTAGTAAGCCTAATTAGCACAGGGGTATCGTATTCCTCGCTAAGCTCAAAGGCAAGTTTAACAAAGTCCAAAGCCTCCTGGCTGTCAGCCGGCTCCAGCATAGGTACCTGGGATGCGCGAGCGTAATAGCGGCTGTCCTGTTCATTTTGAGAGCTGTGCATACCTGGGTCGTCCGCCACTATAATGACCAGACCGGCATTGACCCCTGTGTACGAAACGGTAAATAAAGGATCTGCCGCTACGTTGAGCCCCACATGTTTCATGGCCACCATGGCCCTTGCCCCGGCAAATGAAGCGCCAATTGCTACCTCCAGCGCAACCTTTTCATTGGGCGACCACTCAGCATAGATTTCATCATATTTCGCTGCAAATTCGGTGATTTCGGTACTGGGCGTGCCGGGATATGCTGTTGCCACCCTTACCCCCGCCTCATAGGCTCCCCTTGCAATCGCCTCATTCCCCAACATTAATCTCTTCACGTTATCCCTCCAAAGCATTTACTGTTTTTTCAAATAACATCCCACTCACTCGCTGCTCAGCTGGCAGTTTTTGTGATCCATGCTCGTATTTGAATTTTGCTTTCATAGTTGTTGTAACACAGAATATATTTTAAAATTATAAATCAATTTATAAAAAAAAGAAAGGGTTGAAGAGCCAATTTTTAAAACAAGAGGGGTATGCCCATTAGGACATACCCCTCTTTTAAAGTTTTTGCACAATAGGCCCTTACTTGTGAACAAAGGTGGCACAATCGGTTTCCTGAGTGGTTCGAGCGTTTCGCGGTTGGATCTCGATTTTTGCGGCCCCGCAATAGTCACCTTCCATATAGTAATGGCAGGTGTTTACAACGCACTTGACCCCGGAAAGAGGCTGATTCTTTTTCTCTACTCGGCCTTCCATTTTGCATATCCCTCCCATAAAGTCTATAAAATCAAGGTTGTCTATTTTAGCTTTTACTTTATAGGAGGATTTTATTCAGTTGGTTTATTTTGTAAAAACTGAATGGATTGCTCTCTTCGGATGAGCAGAGTCCAGTCTTATGAATCATTTTTGGGAATAATTCCCCAAATACGAGCAGCTTCCTCTTTAACTCTCGCATCAGCGTCATTTTTAGCAACATATCTCGGGCGTTCAATAGTATTTGAACTTCCTAATTTTACCTAAAAAGATGACCGCATTTAACCTCACCTCTGGAGCCGGGTCTCTTAACGCTATAATCAAGGGGGAGACATTTAGCTCTCCCCCCTCACTCGCCACATAGAAAGCCACATACCTAGCGATTTGCGAGTTTATTCGTCAAAATATATAGCCTTTCCTGTCCTAGCAGACTGGTATATCGCCTCAAGGATCTCGGTTACAACCAGCGCTTCTTCTGGTTTGACCACCGGCTCAGTATCGTTTATTATGCACTCGATCCACATCCTAGCTTCCTTGTCGCCAGGCGACTCAGCTTTACTGGCATCGTAGAAATCTACTCCAGAAGCATCAAGCCCTGGTTTCGTTATGTATAGCTTGCCGTATTTTTCACCGTTTATACGCAGGCCATCCCACATATCGGCTCCTGCTTCGGTTCCGCACAGGGTGGTCTTGGCTTC
Source organism: Caldicoprobacter faecalis (assembly GCF_900115765.1). Taxonomy (NCBI): domain Bacteria; kingdom Bacillati; phylum Bacillota; class Clostridia; order Caldicoprobacterales; family Caldicoprobacteraceae; genus Caldicoprobacter; species Caldicoprobacter faecalis. The sequence goes on from NZ_FOXR01000001.1 coordinate 159,010, forward strand.
GCCCACCATCAAGGTGTTCAATGCCCAGCTGGCTTCTAAGATGATGGTTGCCCCGTTTTGCATGACTATGAAGCCAAAGGCAGAATCCTCCACGGTAAACTTCTTGGGATCCCATGGCCCCCACGCATTGGCAGCATTTTCACGCTGAGAAAGCTTGTGATACACAGTGCCCATAACGCTCTTCACTTTATAATTGTTCATCATCCAGAGGGTCAAATCCAGAGCATGGGTACCTATATCGATAAGCGGCCCTCCACCCTGTTCCTCTTCATCCAAGAACACGCCCCAGGTGGGAACTGCGCGGCGCCTCACGGCATGAGCTTTTGCAAAATATATCTCGCCCAACTCCCCGTTCCTGCACAGGGTATACAGGTATTCCGAATCTGGCCTGAAACGATTTTGGTAACCAATGGTCAGCTTTTTGCCTGTACGTCTGGCAGTCTCAACCATCTTTCGGGCATCGGCCGCAGTCTTAGCCATTGGCTTTTCGCACATTACGTGTTTGCCTGCTTCAAGGGCATCAACAGTTATGTAGCCGTGAGACTTATTTGGAGTGCAGACGTGTACCACATCAATGGATTTGTCTTCCAAAAGTTTTCTGTAGTCGGTGTACACCTTGGCATCTTTTGACCCGTATTGTGCGGCTGCCTTTTCAGCCCTTTCCTCTATGATATCGCAAAATGCCACCATCTCCACGCAATCCAGCTTAGCCAACCCCGGCATGTGCTTGCCGTTGGCTATCCCCCCGCATCCTATAATTCCCACTCTAACCTTATCTTTGCAGCCCATTATTAACCCTCCCTAACTTTTTTGGCAAAATTATGTTTTTCATGATAAGATATTACCATATTGAAAATCTTTTTTCAACAGCTTAAATTTTTACCAATTTGCCAGACTCACACTGTTTAAGCTCCATTCCCAGTTTTATAAACCTGAACATTCGATCAGCGGCATCCTTCAAAAGCTCTTCAGCTCTGGCTATAGCCTCGTCTAGCGACATGGGAGCGTTCACGGTGGGCATAATGCCAGATATCCCGCATTCATACACCCTCTGTGCCCCTGGCCCCATACCTCCTACTACGGCAACCACCTTGACCCCCTTTGGCTTGCAGCGCCTGGCTATCCCTACGGGCACCTTGCCGTACACCGACTGCCCATCAATCCTGCCCTCGCCAGTTATCACAAGGTCAGCTCCCTCGATCAGCTCATCAAATCTTACATAATCAAGGACAGTGTCAATCCCCGGCTTTAACACGGCTCCAAAAAAGGCCACCAATGCAGCCCCAAGCCCCCCTGCCGCGCCCGAGCCGGGAACCATGCTCATATCCATACCGGTTGTTTCCTTGATGAGCCGTTCATAGTTTTTCATCCCGGACTCCAAAATACCAAAGGTCTCTTCAGTTACCCCTTTTTGCGGACCATACACGGCTGTAGCCCCGTCAGGCCCTGTAAGGGGATTGCTCACATCGCATATAACGGTAATGGTACTCTCTTTAATCCGTGGATCTATATCATCCAAGATAATCCTATCGATAAACTGCAGCTGCTTGCCCCCAAATCCCACTTCTTTGCCCGACCTGTCCAGGAATTTAACTCCCAGCGCTTGAGCGGCACCAATTCCACCGTCGTTGGTGGCACTACCGCCAATCCCTATGATGAAGTCCCGGATACCTTCATCGAGCGCCTCCTTTATGATTTCACCCGTACCATAGGTAGTAGCATTCAATGGATCCCTTTTTCCAGCCGGGATAAGGGGCAGCCCAGATGCCTGTGCCATTTCGATTACTGCCGTTTTGCCATAAATTATGCCGTATTTGGCTTTAACGCGCATCCCTGGCAGCGGGCCCATTACCTCAACTGTCCTGTACTCACCTTTAGCGGCTGTAACAAGCGCGTCCACCGTTCCCTCGCCGCCATCGGCAATGGGCACCTTTACCACCTCCAAAGGCGAAAAGTGCCGCCTTGCCACCTCTTCCAGATGCTCAATGACTTCCAGGGAAGAAAAAGTCCCTTTAAACGAATCGGGCGCTAAGACGATTTTCAAGCTTCACACCCCACTTTTTACAGGCTTTTGTCACTATACCTAATCGTTAAAATGGCACACAAAGAGCGCAGTCAAACCCTAATTATCAAGCGCTTTCAAGGGAAAGCGCCACCTCCATCATAAGTGCACATTCTATCCTCTTGCGCTGCATAGCACACGCCAGCTCGTTTGGGATGTCAATGCTTCCGTTTGTAAAATACGCGTTGGCATGACACCCGCCAGAACAAAAATATTTGGCCCAGCAATCCTTGCACTTTCCCTTTGTCAGAATATTGCACCTTTTAAACTGGTCGGACAATCCCCCGGGGTCATCTATACCCCTGAATACATCTCCCATTATAAACTGCGGCTGTCCAACAAATTGATGGCAGGGATAGAAATGCCCTTCAGGCGATACCGCCAGGTATTCAAAGCCTGCACCGCAGGCTACAACCCTCCTTTGAACGCAGGGCCCGCCATAAAGGTTTATGTTAAAATGGTAAAACCTGAGCTTGTTCCCGGCCTTTATATAGTCCAGTATTCTTTTGGCCAACCTTTCATACTCGTCAAGGATTACAGGTATATGCTCATCCGTGATGTGAAATGGCTGACCTCTACCCACCACGGGTTCAATCGATATCTCTTCAAAGCCCAATCCTGCTATATGGAAAACATCTTCGGCGAAGTCCAGGTTTCTATTTGTAAACGTCCCGCGGATGTAATAGCTCTTACCGCCTCTGCTGCTTACCAATTTCCTGGCGGCATCCACAATCTCGTCATAGCTCCCCTCCCCATTTCTGTGGTATCTCATGGCATCGTGGATGCTCTTCCTTCCGTCCAGGCTTATAACCACGTTGTCCATGTTTTCGTTGATATAGCCAATCTTTTCCCTGTCGAGCAGAGTGCCATTGGTAGTTATGGTAAAATAGAACTTCTTGTTGTACCGCTTCTCCAGCTCTTTACCGTAATCAACAGCCTTTTTTATCACTTCAAAGTTGATCAGCGGTTCCCCACCAAAAAAATCTACCTCTATATTTTTTCTGTTTCCAGAATTTTGGGCAAGGTATTCCATGGCCTTAAATGCCACTTCTTCAGGCATCAGCCTTCTCTCGGAGCAGTAACTCCCTTTAGAGGCAAAGCAATACTCACAGCTTAGATTGCAGTCGTGAGCCACGTGAAGGCACAGCGCCTTTAAGCCGCTATTATTTTCAAGCTGTCGGAGGAGAACGGCTTCATCTAATTCAGGGCTGTATAGCATTCCCTGTTCCGTTAGCTGCTCAATTTCCCGGCAAGCCTCTTTAACGCTGTCCACACCGAATTTATCCCCAAACTTCTGAATGGCCCTGTCTGCCGAAAAATTATCCGGAAAAGCCTTTAAGATTTCGTATGTTATCCTATCAAGGCTGTGTACACTTCCACTATTGACATCTACTGCTATGTAAAGTCCATTCATCTCAAAAGCATGTACCACTCTTAAGCTTCCCCCCACTTACACAAAACATTATCAATCAATATTCTTACCTATATTAGCTAAAAGGCAGTTATGCGCTAGTTGTTGGACATCAAATTGTAATACCAGTTATAATAATACCATCAAACATCGAGCCGTGTCTATTCCTATAAAAAATAAAAAACAGAGGGGAACATTTTACTCTAATAAAATATTCTCCTCCGAGTTTTTACAAAACAGTCAGCATTTCGCATCTAAATTCTAACCGCTGTACAACTTCAAAACATTTTTCCTAGCATTGCTGCACCCACTATGCCTGCATCGTTGCCCAGCTGTGCAGCAACTATCCTGGTCTGAGGCACCCCCTCAACAGTATAGATCCTTTCGCTCACTAACTTTCTGAGCGGCGCCAACAGATATTCTCCTTCTTTCGAGATTCCGCCGCCTATGGCTATAATTTCTGGCTGGAATATGTTTATTACGTTTGCCAGACCCTCGGCAAGGTATTTCATATATTCTTCAACAATCTGCAGCCCAACCCTGTCTCCCTGTCTTGCGGCGTCAAAAGGAACTTTAGCATTTATCTTTGACAGATCCCCATCAACAAGCTTATTTATTAAAGAATCGGGATTGGCAACGGCTGCTTTTTTTGTTTGACGTATCAAAGCAGTGGCAGAAGCATAAGCCTCCCAGCATCCCTTTCTTCCGCATGTGCACTGCTCGCCGTCTACCACAATCACCATGTGCCCCATTTCGGCAGCAGCATTGTTAAAACCGCTGTAAACCTTGCCATCTATCACAACTCCAGTGCCTACACCCGTACCCAGTGTAATTGTAACCGAATGCTTTGCTCCCTTGCAGGCCCCCGCCACGCTTTCAGCAAGAGCAGCCACATTGGCGTCATTGTCAAGATAGACAGGAAGGTCTACGTATTTCTGCATTTCAGCCCGCATAGGAACATTTCTGAATTTAAGATTGTTTGCATAAACGAGAATACCTTCTTCACTGTTGGGCGTTCCCGGACTTCCTATCCCTATAGATTTTACTTCTTTCAAAGAAACGCCAGAGTCCTCAATCACTTTCAGCGAAAGCATGGCCATATCTTTTATGATTTCAGGATATTCCCTTTCATTTAAAGTGGGAACGCTATCCTTATGGATGATTTTTCCTTCTTCATCGACAAGCCCTACAGCTATATTGGTTCCTCCCAGATCAATTCCTATGTAATACATATTCATTATACCTCCTCAAGCGTAGTTTCTATACTAAATAATACAGTATATTTTGGCAAAAAACAATATAAAAACCATTAACCCTGAAATAATCTTTAGGTTAACGGTCGACAAATATTTTGATGTTCACCAGGGCTAATGGTCGCAGAATTAATGATGCTTATATACCAGGATCAACTACGAATCAACTATAGCTCCCACAAACAGTATAACGCCCGTCAAATTATCCCGTATTATGAACATGAAAGGCCGATCCATAACCATCCTGAATCTATCCAAAGACATGCCTTTTGTCCTTAGCTTTTTGCTCCTTGAAACTTACGCATGCATTCCCAATGGGCAGGTTATACTACAAGAAGGGTGATGTGGATATGTTTAGAAAAATAAAGAAGCGTTTGAGGCTGGGAAATCAGCAAGACAACATCGATACAATATATACGGGCATAGATGAGCCTCTGCCGCGGAATATCGAAAGAGTGAAAGAGAGGCTTAATGAGATTTTTTCGGAATGCAGCGATTATATTCAAAGGGAGATAGTATGCGGAGAGGATGGCTGTATTCGAATACTGGTCTCATATATTGAAGGACTTGTGGACAGGAGTATATTAAATCAGGATGTGGTTCGTCCCATACTCGACTATTTCTCGAGTGTAGAGGCGCAGGACAAAGCAAAGCGTGTATATCAACTTATAAAAGAACGCGTTATAAGCAATAATGAAGTTGAAGAAGTTCAAAGCATGCAGCAGGTGGTATACAAAATCGTATCGGGTGATGCGGTGCTTTTTGTGGATGGAAGCAAAAGTGCGCTGGTTGTGGGGGTTAAAGCCCCACAGGGCAGGCAGGTTGAGGAACCCGACACGGAGGTTTCCATAAGGGGCCCAAGGGAAGGTTTTGTTGAAAATCTTGCTACAAATATGGTCCTCATTCGCAAAAGGATTAAAACCCCCAACCTGAAATTCGAGATGATGCAGCTAGGCATTCAGACCAAAACCGATATCTGCATATGCTACATCAAGGGAATTGCAAATGAAGAAATCGTCAAGGAAGTACGAAAGAGGGTTAAAAAGATTAGAGGTGACGCCATCCTCGATACGGGGTATATAGAACAGTACATAACCGACAACCGGCTAACCCTTTTCCCCATTGTGGGAAACAGCGAAAAATGCGACAAGCTGGTAGCAAAGCTGCTTGAAGGCAGGGTGGCAATACTGTGCGATGGCACTCCCTATGTCATTACAGTACCTCATCTTTTTATAGAATCTATCCAGACGTCAGATGATTACTACGACCATGCTTTTTTTGCGTCATTCATGAGAGTGCTGCGGTTCCTTGCACTGCTTATATCCAATTTACTGCCAGCGATGTACGTAGCACTGGTCAGCTTCCATCACACAGTAATACCCTTTAAACTTATAATTACGCTGGCTGCTTCACGGCAGGGAATTCCTTTTTCGCCTTTTGTAGAGGCCTTATTAATGTTAGCGGCTTTCGAGCTCCTGCGCGAGGCCGGAGTGCGCATGCCCAGGACGATAGGGCAAGCGCTCAGCATAGTAGGGGCTATCGTGCTGGGCGAGGCATCGGTTAATGCAGGGATTGCCAGCAACCTTATGGTGATCATTATTGCCATAACCGCCATATGCAGCTTCGTTGTTCCACCGCTCATTAGAGCCACCATGCTGTTGCGCTTCGTTTTTTTAATAGCCGCCAATTTTTTAGGTTTCCTGGGAATATCTTTAGTGGGAGTAACTGTTATCATACACCTATGCAGGCTGCGCTCCTTCGGCATCCCATATATGGCGCCCTTTTCTCCGCTTACAGCTACCGATCTTAAGGATTCGATTATTATGGTGCCAATATGGGCAATGATAACCCGGCCAAAGATACTGTTTCAGGAGGATACAAGAGGTACTGTAGGTATAAAGCGTCGGGAGGTGAACAAAATAGGTGAGGGTTAAAAAACTGGCGATTGTACTCATGCTGCCCGTCCTGCTGACCGGATGCTGGGACAACGTGGATTTAGCAGACATCAACATAGTAACTGCTCTGGGAATAGACAAAGCCGAAGACGGAAAGATCATTGTAACCGTGCAGGTGATAGAACCGGCCGCTTTACAATCGACATCTTCAGGCCAAGCAAGAGGAGGATCAGCGCAGCCCAAGCCGGTATTTGTTGAGTCATATAAAGGTGAAACTATTTACGATGCCTTAATAAGCATGAAGTCGATAGTAGATAAAAGGCTGTTTTTAAGCACAACCCAGGTTTTGATTCTCGGAGAGAGGTTTTGCAAAGACGGTATCAATGAAGCACTGGACTTTCTCCACAGGGATTATCAATCAGAGTATCTAACAGATGTACTGGTGGCAAAGGATGTAACTCCTGAACAAATTTTGAAAGTACAGCCTGACATGGAGGCTATTCCAGCAATGTACATAAAGGGGACAATAGAAAACACGGCCATAAGGGCAAAGGTAAAACGAACAATGTTAATAAATTTGTTTAAGGACATAGAGAACAAATGCAGGCAGGTTACCATTGGTCAAATAACAAAGGAGAACGAAAAAACAGTTAAAACAGAAGGCACAGCCGTCTTCAAGGATGGGAAACTGGTTGGATGGCTGGACCAATACCAAACAAGGGGATATTTGTTTGCAACAGATAAAGTAAAAAGCACTGTTATCAATATTCCGGTAACCAATGGCAAGATGTCCATAGAGGTATCAAATTCGAGCGGAAAAATAGACGTAGAATTCAAAAATGGTGAACCAGCTAGACTGTCTGTTCAAGTTCGCCTTGAAGGAATCATAGGGGAATACACAGGGAAAAAACCGCTTAATTCTCCTGACGATATATACAAATTAGAAAAAATTTTAAGCCAAGAGGTTAAAAAGGAAATCGTTATGGCGCTGAATAAAGCACAAAAGGATTATTCCAGTGACATATTTGGATTTGGCACAGTGGTGCATAAATATTATCCACATTACTGGAAAAAGGTAATGGACGAGTGGAACGATGTCTTCAGCAAACTGCCAGCTGACATCAAGGTGGAGGCAAAAATAATGCGTGCGGGACTCATAAAAAGTCCAATGATGAAAGATGAATAGCAACATCCTAATAATATTAATAATTTTTACTATTCTGGGATTGTATGACTTTCGGCGATTTATAAGAAAAAAAGAACCAGCAAAAGTGTTTATTGTTAATATTATCATTATGGCATCAAGCCTTGCCATAGGATTGCTTTTGGCGATAGGGAAAAGGCCTATCAGCCCTTCACAATGGATAGAGCGGATGTTAAAAATGACGGGAGTGATAAAGTGATGGAGAAAGCCAGAATATCCAGCTTACAATTATTTCTGCTTATAACAGGTTTTCTATTTGGAAGCACGCTGATTTTAAATCCAGCAACGGGCGCAAAAAACGATGGGTGGCTGGCCATACTTATAAGTGGAGCAGGTGGTACACTGCTGCTCGCAGTATATGCCTCAATCGCGTTATTAAATCCCTCGAAGACACTAGTGGAAATCTTGAGACATCGATTTGGAAGGGTTATAGGGAATATAATCGCCGTACTCTATATATGGTACTTTATACACCTGGCTTCCCTGGCGCTTAGAAACTTTGGTTCGTTCATAGTAACAACCACATATCCCAAAACACCCCTGGAAGTCATTGTCGGTATTTTTGTCCTTGTAGTTATGTACGCTGTAAACAGCGGCGTAGAGGTCATAGGAAGGGCAAGCGAAATCTTGGTGCCGTTTGTGCCAGTTATAGCCGTTATTATCAGCTTGGGGATTCTAACCGTCCACGATTTTACCGCATTTCTTCCTGTGTTAGAAAACGGGATAAGCCCTGTAATAAAAGCAAGTTTAAACTTGCTTACCTTTCCATTTGGGGAGACCATCGTATTTCTGATGATATTTCCACATTTAAACAAGAGAGAGAATCTGAAAAAAGTTTCGACTTTATCGGCATTATCGGCCACTGGGCTGTTTCTCTTTATTTTTTTCAGGGATATAACTGTACTTGGAAGCCACCTTATATATCAAGCGACCTTTGTACCTCACCTGACTTCTGTGCTCATTCCAGGTATAAACCTAGAGCCGCTTTTTAATGTAAACCTGATAATAGGTGGAAGTATAAAGGTTGTGATTTGCATGTACGCTGCTGTAAACGGTTTGGATCAGCTCATTGGAGCCAACGACTACAGGAAATTCACCACAGCGGTGGCCACGTTTTGCGTTGTGCTTTCTATATGGGTGTATGAAAATATATTCGAAATGTTTGATTGGGCTGAAAATATATGGCTCTACTATTCCATACCGTTCCAGATAGTCATCCCTTTGATGCTGTTGTTTTTATCTTTAATCAAAAAAGGCAACCCGGCTCACGAGAAATCAATTGAATAGTGAATCCATCATCCTCTTTATTCTGCTTTTTCTTGCTTCGGTTTCAGCGTAATCTACTTTAATGTCATCTTCTTTATCTCCCATGATTATGAGTACAGTCCCTTCCTTTGCATCCTTGGGCAGCCTCGATTTTTCTATATTAATGATTTTCCTGTCTTCGTCTTCACAAACCGCAAAATCGCCTTCAAATCTGTCAATTATAACTTTCTTCATTGCCAAGAGCCCTCCTTATGGATTGAGCATTTCAATTGCCTTTCCATCGCTGGTTGCGATTATGGTGCCCGATTCATCGGTCCTGTATATTTCAGCACCTGCCTGCCTGAGCCTCTGTAGCGTTTCAGGTGCCGGATGCCCGTAATCATTATCCTCTCCAACTGATATCACCGCTATTTTAGGTTGTACGGCTTCCAAAAATTCCATTGACGTAGAATACCTGCTTCCATGATGGGCAACCTTTAGCAAATCTGCCCTTAAGTCATACCCCTTCTCAAGCATTTCCTCTTCTGATTCAAAGCCTGCATCCCCTGTAAACAAGAATGATGTGGCGCCGTACTGCAACTTTATAACCACCGAATAATCATTGGTGTCTTCATAAGCTTCGCTGTTAGGGGCAAGTATGGTAAATTCGGCTTCTCCAAGTGGATATTTGGTGCCGGGTACTGGAGGAGTAACCTTCAGCCCCTTGTTTGAAATGGCCTCCAGCACATCCTCAAAGGTTTTTGTGGTGCTCTCCACCCTGGGCATTATTATGCTTTTCACCTCAAAGGCGTTTATAACGGCATCCATCCCGCCGATGTGGTCTTCATGGGGATGGGTTGCAACAACATAGTCCAGCGTTGTTATTCCTCTGTCCTTTATGTAATCAACAACCAGCTGGCTGTCTGCGTTGTTTCCGGCGTCTATCAGCATCGCGGCATCCTTCATCGTAATCAAAATGCTGTCGGCCTGCCCTACATCGATAAAATGTACTGTTAAACCATCATTTATTATACCGTCTTTTTCAAACGACGTTATGTCTTTTTTACCTGGAACATCTCCAGATGATTTAAAATTATTTTCGCCGGATATCTTAAATATAACCAAAATAATGAATACCACAAGTATTATTAGTGTTTTTATGTCCCGTGCTGTTATTTTAGCTCCTTTTTTCAAGGTAATATCATTCCCTTCCCTTTAGCCATTTAATGCATTTTTTCAACCTAAAAACCAATAATATTATGCAACATAAGATATTATATAACATAAGCTGGTAATATGGAAATAATAATTTTTTTGTCATTAATAGTGCTGTTCTCGTGTATGACAAATTATCAAAATAGCCAACCAGAAGAAACATCTTCTAGTTGGCTATTCATTTTTGATATATTTTTGTCTTTGAAATGTTTTTAAAAGCCGCAAATAGTGATTTGCTTCGCGCAGCGTATGATCGGCCAGTAACGGTATAATTATGGACCTGATCTTGCATTCAAGCAATCCCCGGGTCCCCTGCGCTTTGAAATCCCGAATTGCCTGCGTTGCTCTGAGGCTTTCCTCCGTAACCTTTGCCGGCGGTATCGTCTTTTCCATTGCAGCCTTGGCTTCTTTCGTCAATTGATCAAATTCATTCCCAAAATCATTGGCCTTCTTGAATAATTCCTCTTCCGTGGGATCAAGCAGCCCCCGGATAAATTTTGCATGCTCAGCCATAATTCTGTTCCAGAATAGCTCCTGCTCAAGGGCTTCCCTCTCGATATTGATGCTCTCTCCGTTTTGAATTCTCTGAATCATTCGTAAATAAAGTTTTGCTTCCCTTAAAATATGCTCAATCAGCAAAGGATAGTTAACCGTAAACATTTTACAGGATAAAACATTGGATAAAATAGCAGTTTTAAACTGTATTAGTGCAGCAACTAAATTCATTGCCCTTTGATTAAGCATAAACACTCTCTGTTCAAGTATCGGATTGGCTCCTGTAAAACCCCCGCCTGACAATCCTGCTTCCGCTTCAGTTAATTCAGTTGGTATCCGAACCCCTGTTAAATATGAAGAAGCCATTTCAGCTTCAAGCGTATATTGCGTTATTACTTCTCCCGATTTGAGCACCTCGGGACTGACAACGCCATTGGAAAGTGAGATGGTTTCCCCTAAAAGCTTATCAAAAGCCCTCCTAAATCCATCTGCTTCATGGATAAAATCAGTATCTCTGGGCGTAAATCCTACTTGAAGAAAAAATGAGTGTTCCTTCATGATCCTCGCAAAAAAAAGATGTATATCCAGCGATTGACGAACGAAATCCTTATTTGGAAGCATTGTTCATCTCTCCTCAAATAAATTCTCATGCTGTGTTGTTATTTTATGCTTGCGTTATACAAAACGTTACTATACAAACAAATAAAAACGCTGGATCGCTTTCTTGATTTTGCAATATTGATATGCTATTATAATTAGCAAGTAGTATGGTAGTACGGTAGGGAAAAGCATAAGCTGTCTATTTCCCTCCGTCAATAAAAAAAGGGGGAATTTTTTTATGTTAAAAAAAGTATTTATCCTTATTTTATCAACAGCACTCTTATCAACTACTTTTATTGCATGCAGCCAAACAGCATCTTCAAACAAGGTAATTAAAATAGGCATATCACAGTTAGTAGAGCATCCGGCTCTGGATAGTGCCCGTGAAGGCTTTATTGAAGCACTCAAGGAAGCCGGTTATGAAGATGGCAAGAACATCAAGATCGATTTTCAGAATGCGCAGAATGATATAACCAATGCGCAGACCATAGCCCGTAAATTCGTTGATGAAAAAGTGGATATGATACTTGCCATAGCTACGTCGGCAGCTCAAGCGGCGGCTAACGTAACCAAGGATATACCCATATTGATTACGGCAGTGACTGATCCAGTGTCAGCGGGCTTGGCTGAAAGCCTTGAAAAACCCGGTGGCAATGTAACCGGAACAACCGATATGAATCCCGTAGCCGAACAGATTAAATTGATCAAGGACCTCGTACCAAATGCCAAAAAGGTCGGTATATTATATAATGCCGGTGAGATAAATTCAAAGGTTCAGGTGGATATAGCAAAGCAGGCTGCTGCAGAGTACGGATTAACTATAATAGAAGCCACAGTAAGCAACAGCAACGAAGTCAGCCAGGCTACTCAATCGCTGATGGGAAGGGTGGATGCCATTTACGTTCCCACTGACAACACCATAGTCTCCTCCATAGGAGCGGTTATAAAGGTTGCAAATGATCACAAAATACCGGTCATAGGCTCTGAACGAGGCCAGGTAGAGGCAGGAGCTATAGCGACCAAAGGTATAGATTATAAAGAGTTGGGCAAACAAACCGGCCGAATAGCCGTAGAGATTATAAAGGGCAAAAAACCTCAGGATATACCGATAGAAGGTGCTAAAGTTGTCACTCTAATAATTAACCAAAAAGCAGCTGAGACCATTGGTCTGACCATACCGAAAGATATACTGGATAATGCCGACGAGGTTATAAAATGATGATGAGGTGGTTTGATTGTTTGGTCTGATGGTTACATCCCTGGAACAGGGGCTGGTTTTTGGCATAATGGCGCTGGGAGTCTATATTACGTTTAAAGTACTTGACTTCCCTGATTTAACAGTAGATGGGAGCTTTCCGCTTGGCGCAGCGGTGGCTTCCATCATGATTTTTAACGGCGGCAATCCCTTTTTAGCGCTGTGTTTGGCTACAGCAGCTGGCATAGCTGCTGGCTGCATTACAGGCTTCCTCAACACACGGGGAAAGATAACAGGACTGCTTTCTGGTATACTGACCATGACAGCGCTTTATTCCATAAACCTGCGCATCATGGGCCGGGCAAATGTCACGCTCCTGAACTCCAGGACCATATTTACGTATATCGAAGAATGGGGAGTGCCACACAGATGGGTATTTCTGGCGTTGTTTATAATTACGGCATTTCTGATAAAGGTTTTGCTGGATTGCTTTTTGAAAACCCAAATCGGTTTTGCCTTGAGGGCAACGGGCGATAACCCTGAAATGGCTCGAGCCAACGGAATAAACACCGATACCATGAAAATACTCGGCTTATCCCTATCAAATGGGTTGATAGCACTGTCAGGTGCACTTGTAGCACAATATCAGGGGTTTGCCGATATAGGTATGGGTATAGGCACCATTGTTGCCGGTTTGGCTTCGGTAATCATAGGTGAGATGATGCTAGGGGAAAGAACCATTTGTATGGCGACTTTTGCGACCTTGATGGGATCTTTTATCTACAGATTGAGCATTGGTATTGCATTGAGGCTAGGCTTCGCAGCCACCGATTTAAAGCTGCTCACCACAGTACTGGTGATAATAGCCCTCAGCACGCCAAAGATCAGGAATTTGCTCCGAAGCACCTCATCCACTGTCTCCAATTGAAGCTGGAACCGTGATGTTTTGCTTTGTACGGGTTTTAATGGGAAGGAGGTTATCATGCTAGAGCTTAAAGGGGTAACGAAAATCTTCAACGCAGGTACTGTTAACGAGAATGTAGTGCTGCGCGATATTAACCTCAAAGTTGATGAAGGCGATTTTATTTCTATAATCGGCAGCAACGGCGCAGGAAAATCCACCCTTTTGAACGTCATAGCAGGCGTATACCCAGTTGACAGGGGAACCATATTGCTAGATGGCAGGGATATCACCAGGGTACCCGAACATGAAAGAGCCAGGTTTATCGGTAGAGTTTTCCAAGACCCCATGAAGGGTACTGCTCCATCCATGACGATAGAGGAGAATCTGGCCATTGCCTACTGTCGAAATGCGCGCCGCACGCTCAAATGGGGCCTTAACAATAAACTCAGGGAAGAATTCAGGCAGAAATTGGCCGAAACCGGCTTGGGTTTAGAAAACCGTTTGAATTATAAGGTAAAATTGCTTTCAGGAGGGCAGCGGCAGGCCCTGACCTTAATTATTGCCACCATGGTCAAGCCCAAGCTGCTTCTTTTGGATGAGCATACTGCTGCACTGGATCCGTCCACTGCCCGCCTGATAAACAACCTGACCGAAAAAGTCGTCCTCCAGAAAGGTATAACCACACTCATGATCACACATAACATGGAGCATGCCATTAAAATGGGTAATCGACTTATAATGATGGACAAAGGGCAGATTATACTGGATATAAAGGGTTCGGATAAAACATCGCTCACCGTGAATGAATTGGTGGGTATGTTTGAACAGGCTGCCCAGAGGAAATTCGACGAAGACAGGATCATGCTGGGGGCGAGAAGCTAATTTAAAAAATAAATAAGTTTTTCTAATATTATCCCCTACAAATATATGCCGCATATATATGAAATAAGCAGCAAAGAGCGCACATAAATTTTGTAGCAGCTTCTGCAATACTTTCCCCGTTTTTCAGGCTATTTACTTTTATTAAATTTTTAAAACTTTATTCGTAACCAACATAATACCCGTTAACTAATACGTGTCAAAATACCTCCATCCATTTCACAAACGGTATCGCACAGCGCCTCTATATCCTCCGCATAATGGGATGACAATATAATGGTAGCTCCTTCCCTGTTTAATTCCTTGAGCACCTCGCGAATCTCCAAAACGCCCTGCTTATCAAGGCCGTTCATCGGCTCATCAAGTATAAGCAGCGCAGTATCGTTTTAAGGTCAATCATTTTTTATCCTCCTCCGTATCTGTCCCACCGTTCCATATCCCATCAGCAGGCATAAAATTAAAACGATTACCAGCTTTAGCAGCAGCGATGTATGCGGAGAGCCTGTGGGATACATACCTTCTACCAGTACAACTATCCTCAGATATTGAGGAATACTTCGTCCGGTGGTAGCACGGTGAG